>JAYUAL010000083.1:0-2382 GCA_043741355.1 Gemmatimonadales bacterium
GTCCTGGGGGTCCGACCAGATGCTGATCCGCTCGTCCACCAGCTTCTGGCCCAGCTTGCTCGCCCCGCCAGGCTTGGAGAGGAAGCTGCGGCCCTCGTCGGTCTGACGGGCGTTGAAGCTGCCCACCAGCGGCTGGAGCATCTCCACCGCGGCCTCCGGCTCGAGTATGACCGTGTATTTGCCCGGCTCGATGGCCACCGGATTCCGCGACGCCACCGCCTTCTCCAGCGCGATCGCCGAGGTCTCCTCCGGGTTGAACCCGGCCACGTCGTTCCAGTCCCGCGCCACGTAGCCCGAGCCGGTCCCGTCATTGCTGCGCACCGTCACCGACAGGCTGGCCTGGGTCGACCGATAGAACGCAGCGAGTCCGGCGGTATTCAGCATTCCCTGCCAATTGGACCCATCCTGAAAAAAGCCGGCGGCGGTACACTCGCGGGTCGACGCCGGCGTGATGCTCGAGCCGGCCACCCGGGCCCGGTACTCGGGGGTGATCTGCGCCGTGGCGGCGGAGTACGCCTTGGGGCTCGGCGCCAGGTACTGCTGGGGACCGAGCGGCGGCATGAATTCGGGATCTTCCGGCGCCAGCCTGGCCAGCTCCTCGGAGCGCCGCACGCCGCGCTCGACGCTGGCGTCGTCGAATTCGTTGAGGGTGACGGTACCGGTGCGGGTGCCGAAGTTCGATTGCACCACCAGGGTGGTATCGTCGTTGGCGCCGGCGGTGGACACGCTGTTGCGGGCGTAGCGGATATTGCCGCCCTGCCCGCCGAAGATATTGGCCTCGCAGGCCTCCGCCTTGGAGAAGGACAACGCCTTCTCCAGTAACTGCTTCATCTGCTGGCTGGTCATGTCGGGCATGGCGTCAGATCTTCCGCGAAGTGTTGAGGACGTTGACGTCGTTGAAGCGCGCCGTCGCGGCGCCGTGCGACACGGCGCTGATCTGCGGGGGCTGGCCCTTGCCGTCGAAGAAGGAACCGCCGAGGCGATAGTCGCGGCGGTCGCACACGGCCGCCGCGGAGTTCCAGAACTCGCGGGTGTTGGACTGGTACGCCACGTCCCGCAGCATCCCGGTGATCTTGCCGGCCTTGATCTCGTAGAACACCTGGCCGCTGAATTGGAAGTTGTAGCGCTGCTGGTCGATCGAGTAGGAGGAGTCTCCCACGATGTAGATGCCCTTCTCCACCCCGGCAATCATCTGGGCCGGGGTCAGCGGTGCCTCGCCCGGTTCCAGCGACACGTTGGGCATCCGCTGGAACTGGACGCTGCTCCAGCTGTCGGCGTAGCAGGAGCCGTGCGATTCATTCTGGCCCAGGATGTGGACCTGGTCCCGGATGGCCTGGTAGTTCACCAGCACGCCCTTCTTGATGAGATCCCACCGCCTGGTCTTGACGCCCTCGTCGTCGTAGCCCACCGCGCCCAGCGAATTGGGCTGGGTCTTGTCGGCGACAATGGTCACCTGGTCGCTGCCGTACTTGAAGTTGCCGCTCTTCCACTTGTCCAGCGTGGCGAAGCTGGTGCCGGCGTAGTTGGCCTCGTAGCCTAACACGCGATCCAGTTCCAGCGGGTGGCCCACCGACTCGTGGATGGTGAGCCAGAGATTGGTCGGATCCAGCACCAGATCGTAGCGCCCCGCCTCGACCGACTTGGCCCCGTGCTTGGCCTTGGCCTGCTGGGCCGCGGTGCGCATGTCCTCGATCATGTCGTACGATGCGCTGTACGTGGTCATGGCCGGCCCCGCGATGCGGCCGGAGGGGCGGGCCGAGAGGTACTCCCACCCCATGCCCATCGGCGCGGAGAGGGCGTCCCGGGTCTCGAACTTGCCGCTGGTCTTGTCGACCACCGTGGCGGTGGCGTTGGGCCAGATCCGGTGCACGTCCTGGTCGATGTAACTGCCGTCCGTGGACGCGAAGTACTTCTGCTCGTTCACCAGGAAGAGGCCGGAATCCACGAAGCTGGCGCCCTCCTTGAGCGCCGCCTCCGCAACGGCCTTGAGCAGATCGGCCTTCTCGGCCACCGAGATCTCGAAGGCGTTCTTTTCTATCGGCGTCTTCCAGCTTACCGTCCCGAACCCCTTCTGAGGAGCGAGCTGGACCGGCTCTTTCTGGATGGAGCTGTTGGCTTTGGCGATGGCGCAGGCCTGGCGGGCCGCCTTGGTCACACCGTCGGTGGTCACGTCGTGGGTGGAAGCAAAACCCCAGCACCCGCCGGCGATGACCCGGACACCGACCCCGAAGGACTCGGTGTTGGTGATGCCCTGGATTTTGGTGTCCCGCGCGTTGATGAACTGATTCAGGTAGCGGCCGATCCGGACGTCGGCGTAGGTGGCGCCGGCGCCCTTGGCCGCAGCCAGGGCGGCGTCGGCGAGCGCTTTCCGGTCTTCGAGGG
>JAYUAL010000084.1:0-5695 GCA_043741355.1 Gemmatimonadales bacterium
CAAACACCCGGGTGCCGGGCTCGGCCCACTCGGCTGCTCCGGGATCCACCGCATCGGGTGCCGGCACGTAGCCGCGATTCACCAGTACGGCGCTGTCGCTGCCGGGAATGCGAAGCGGCGTGATGATCTGCACTGCGGGTACTCCCCGCACCAGGCGATTCCGCAATACGAACTCATGCGCCGGGTCGAGCTCGCCGGTCAGGACGGCGCGGCGATTAGGAAGGAGACGGGGCGCGAGAGTCGAATCCGCCACTTGCGGGGGCAGGGCGCGGCCGGTGAGGCCCTGAAGGTTCGCCGCCCGTCGGACGGTGAGACGGCCCAGTTGCCAGGCTCCCAGCGCCAGACATGCGGTGCCGAGCAGGACCGTCATGCTCAAGAGTACGTGGCGGCGCATCCGAACTCCCCGCTGTCTGCTTCCGCGGACACTCGCACCCGGGCGTATGGTCGGGTGATTTGAGTTAAGTATCTTTGCCGTAAGAAGATAGTGTCAGGGCCGTGCCGCGGCCCATCCCTTGCTCAGTCGGAAGCGCCGGCCAGCCGGTGAGCCACACATTCTCCTTCACGCCATCCGAGAGGGTGCGCATGCGGACCCCAATGAAATTCTTCGCTGCCGCAATCGCCGTCTCCATTCTGGTTCCCGCTTCCGGCGCCGAGGCCCAGCGCCGCCGCGGCCTGGTGGAGATTTCCCCACAGAACGAGCGGCATGGCTTCTGGCTCAATGTTGAAGCCGGTGCCGGCGCGGAGAATTTCCGGTACACCAACGATGTCGGCTGCAGGGGGGTGACTGGCGCCTATCAATGCGACAACAATGTAAAGCCGGCCTTTGCCCTGGCCTTTGGCGGCACCGTCAATCCGTATCTTCGGCTGGGCGGGGAAATCCGCGGCTGGATGTGGAATCGTTTTTCGAGCTCAGCCAACGAGCGGGTCACCAGTTACCTGGTTGCCGGGATGCTCACCGGACAGGTCTACCCCCTGCGCAAAGCGGGGCTGTTCGCCAAGGGCGGGCTCGGCATCAGCCGCAGCGGCGAATCCTTTCAGTACAGCGGGAGCGCGGGTGAGACCGGTTTCGCCTACCTGGTCGGCGCCGGGTACGAAATAAGGTTGTCGCGCAACATCTTCCTGACTCCCGCGGTCAGCATGATGCGCCACGCCTCGACGAATCCCAGCGATCCCCAGAATCTCGGAACCTTCCACGAGCGCCTGCTGACGGTAGGCGTCGGGCTGACCATTCAGCCGGGGCGGTAGCGCCCTACCAAATCGTCGTCGACTTCTCCACCCGGAGCTTCCGGGTGAGTTTCTGCCCGGCCACTTCCACTACCACCAGATAGTCACCGGGCTCGACGGTCGGCGCTCCGCCTCCACCGAATCCACCGAATCCGCCGCCCCCGCCGCCGGTCAGCGCCTGGATGGCCTGGAATCCGCCCAGGGCCTGTACCAGGGGATTGCCGCCGAGTCCGCCTCCGCCGCCGCCACCGCCGGCTCCCAGCACCGGCCCCTCACCGGGACGCGGCACGTACGAGGGGAGGCCCGGGGTGCCGCCGCCCCCGCCGAACCCGCCCCCGCCGAACCCGCCGCCCCCGCCAAGGGTAAGCAGCTGGGTCTTGGCCGAATCGAGGGCCGCCTTGCTTCCTCCTGCGGCAACCAGCGAGTCGATCGCCTTGTCGATCTTGGAGATCAGAGCGGCGCTGTCGCGCTTCTGCGCCGGGGAAAGCGGCGGCCGCGCCGGGGTCTTGCCGTTGAACGTCCAGTACACTCGCTGCAGCCCCGAGCTGGAGGATCCGGTGAGGCTCCGCAGCGTGTCTCCGCCCGCGTCAACGATGGAGATGCGGGCCGGTTTGCCTCCCGCACCCGGGGCAACGCGATAGACAATCTCGGCGCCGTACGGGATCGAAATCGACTGGAAGCGCATCTGTCCGCCCCCGCCGCCGCCGCCGATCATCGCGTCGTCGGGGCTGGAGTTGTACTGCCAGGCGGTCACCGGCTGGAACAGGTAGGCCTGAGAGCCGAGCGCCGTCTCGCTGAGCTGTTCCAGCGGGGCGATGTTCACGACCCACATCGAGCGCCCATGGGTGGCGGCAATCAGGTCGTGGTCCCGCGGATGGATTCTGAGATCATGCACCGGCACGGTCGGGAAGCCCGACATGAACTTTCGCCACGCCGCACCCCGGTCGGTGGAGACATAGAGCCCCGTCTCCGTCCCGAGGAAGAGCAGGTCCGGAGTCGCCGGATCCTCGCGGATGACATGCACGAAGTCGAGCCCGCCGCTGGGGAGGTTGTTCACGATCGATTGGAACGTCTTGCCGTAGTCGTGCGTGGCGTACACGTACGGCGTAAAGTCGCCGCCCCGGTGGCCATCGAACGTGACGTAGAAGGTGGCCGAATCGGCGTATGAGGGCTCGATCCGGCTCACATAAGTGTTCTTCGGAACGCCGGGGAACCGGCCGGTCAGATTCTCCCACGCCCCGCCGTCGTTCCGGCTGATCCAGACATTGCCGTCGTCGGTGCCCGCGTACAGGAACCCGGGGCGCATCGGCGATTCATTGAGCGATGTGATGGTGCTGTAGGTCTCGGCGCCCGTCGCATCGATGGTGATGCCGCCGGTGGTCCGGGTGCTCACCCGGATTTTCATGGTGTCGTTGGTGGTGAGGTCGGGCGAGATGGCGTACATCTCGTCACCCCGCTTCACCGACTTCATGACCCGGCTGGCCCCGGCGTAGAATACCGACGGGTTGTGCAGCGAGATGAAAAACGGCGTGTTCCAGTTCCAGCGCAGCTGAAGGTCGGCGGAATCGCGGGTGGCCCGGTTCCGGAGCTCGGCCAGGCGGGCCTTCATCTCCTTGGTTTCGGGCTTGCCGGTGTCCCCGCGCACCATGAGAATCGAGTCCTGCCATTTGAGATACTGGGGCCGCCACTGGGGCTTGGCGAGTTGGCTCTGCTCACCGGTCGCGAGATTGCGGCGCTGCATGTTGCCGCCCTGCGACTCGGAGTAAACCATGCTGGGGTTGCTCCAGTCCTGGGCGGTCACGAACCCGTCGCCGCCGCTGATGTACTGCCACTGCGAGTTGGTAATCGGAGAGCGCCGCCGGGTCGGGCCGCACCAGCTCCCGTTGTCCTGGAGGCCGCCGCAGATCCGGTAGGGCACGCCGAAGTCGTAGCTCACGTTGTAGAACTGGCCGATGGGGATCTGGTTGAGCGCGATCCAGTTCCCGCCGCGATCCCAGGTCTGCCAGACACCCCCGTCGTTGCCCTCGACCTGGTGATTCGGATCGGCCGGATCAATCCATTGGGCGTGGGAGTCCACATGGATGCCCTGGCTGCCGGAGCGCACCGTCTTGCCGCCGTCGGCGGACCAGACCCTGGGCGTGGAAGAGAAGTACACCCGGTCCGGGTCCTTGGGATCGACCCGCACCTGGGAGTAGTAGAAGGGGCGCACATTCTGCGGCGCCATCTTGGCCCAGGTCTTTCCAGCGTCCGCGCTGCGGTAAAGGCCGCTCAGCGACGTCTGCGCCTTGGCGCCCTTTTCGGGCTTGGGGTTGGCGTTGGTGTCCGCCTCCACCATGGCGTAGACGATCTGCGGGTTGCTGGCCGCGACAGCCAGTCCGATGCGGCCCTTGACCGTCTCGGGAAAGCCGTTGCCTTTGATCTCGCTCCAGCCGGCGCCGCCGTCGGTGCTCTTCCACAGGCCGCTGCCGGGGCCGCCGCTCTTCAGAAAGTAGGGACCCCTGATGCGCTCCCAGGTCGCGGCGTAGAGCACCTCGGGATTGCCCGGATCCATGGCCACGTCCACTACGCCCGCCTGGTCGCTCACAAACTTGATCAGCGTCCAGGTCTGCCCGCCATCCGCGGTCTTGTACAGGCCGCGCTCCGGATTGGTATTCCAGACCGCGCCGAGCGCCGCGACGTAGACGATGTTGGGATTGGTGGGGTGAACCACGATGCGGCCAATGGTCTGGGTTTTTTCCAGGCCCATCGGCTTCCAGGTGCTGCCGCCGTCGGTGGATTTGAAGATGCCCCGCCCGGGCGAGAGTGAGTTGCGGGAGTTGACCTCACCGCTCCCGAACCACACCTGGTTGGTGTCACCGGGCGCGATTGCGAGCATGCCACCTGAGATGGCGCCTTCATCGCCGGTACCTCCAAAGACCAGCCGGAAGGTGGTGCCGGCGTTGATGGTCTTCCACACCCCTCCAGCCGCGGTGGCGACGTAGAAGGTTCGCGAGGGACTGGGAAGCCCGGCGACGTCGCTCACCCGGCCGCCCATGTTGGCGGGGCCGACGTTGCGCCAGCGGAGGCCGGCGATCAGGGACGAGTCGACTCGGGAGGTCGGAATCTGGGCTGCCAGCAGGGCGGGGGCCGCCAGGAGGCTCAACAGACCGATTGAGCTCCGGCGAAGGAGACCGATCATGGATGGCTCGTAGGACTGGGGTTGGTCGGGCCGTCTTGGGACGGTGCTCAAGATACGTTCGGATCGGCCGGGCTGTTGAGCCCCGCAACATTTTTGCGGGATTCTCCGTAAATTGGCACTGAGCCTCGGGTTGGATTCGCCCGGGCCAACCAGCAACTCGACACCGCCGGAGATCACATGCACCGCGCCGCTCCTCGTGCCCCGATCGCACTCCTCGCCGCCCTGGTTCTGGTGCGTGGGGCAGGGGCGCAGGACAAGCCTGCCTCGAGGGATTCGGCCTACGTCCTCCCCGGTATCTCGGTGACCACCGCCCGGCACGCCGCCTCGCCGCTGGCGCTCCCCTTTGCAATCACCCGAGTCAACGCCCGTGCCTGGTTGGGCGCCCGCGGCTTCGGATTGGAGGACGCGATCTCCAGGGTGCCCGGGGTTCTGGCCCAGTCGCGCTACGGCACCAGCGACATCCGGCTGGTGATTCGCGGCTTCGGCGCCCGGGGCGCCGGCGATCGCTCCAACGCGGGGACCACGCGCGGTATCCGGATCCTGCTCGATGGATTCCCCGAGACCGAGCCGGACGGCCGGACTTCCTTTGATGGAATCGACCTGGCCTCCGCCTCGGCGGTGGAAGTCATCCGCTCGAACGTCAGCAGCCTCTACGGAAATGCCGCCGGGGGGGTGGTCAGCATCTCCACCCTGCCGGAGTTCGATCGCCCCTTCGGCGAGTTCGAGCTGGAGAGCGGCGGGTTCGGCCTGAGCCGGCTGATCGGGCGGGGCGGGACAGCGTGGGGCGGAAGCCAGCTGGCCGGCACCGTGGTCCGCACCGACTTCGACGGGTGGCGGGCCCACTCGAACGCCGAGCGTACGCTGGCCAACCTGGCGATGTCGGCCACGCTCGATTCCCGCACCCGGCTTGGGCTCTACGCCATGGCCGCGAGCAATCAGTTCCGGATTCCCGGCCCGCTTACCCAGGCCCAGGTGGACGCCGATCCGCGGCAGGCCAACGCCACGTATCAAAGCCGGGACGAGCGGCGCTTCAACCGGATCGGACGCCTAGGCGCCACCGTCGAGCACGAGCTGGGCCGGGTTGGGGCGCTGTCGGCCAGCGCGTTTGTCGCGCCGAAGTTTCTGCAGCGCTCCGAGCGGGGAACCTTCCGCGACTTCACCCGCTACCACCTTGGTGGCAACCTGGTGTACTCCACATCGGGAACTCTCGGCGGAAGCACCACCGGGCGGCTGCAGGCCGGCATGGACGAGGCGTACCAGGACGGCGCGATTCTCTTTTACGGCCTCACCCCC
>JAYUAL010000085.1:0-2380 GCA_043741355.1 Gemmatimonadales bacterium
CAAGGAGAATCCTTCTGCACCTATTTGGGCGGCGCGGTCGCCAATCGGCGCAGCCGCCGGGCCGAGTCACCCCGAACCACGGTGGAGTCCGCAATCAGGCGATTTGCCAGCACGTGAAACCCGACAAAGGAGTGGAGCCGATCGCGAATGGCAGCCGGACCGACGAGGGGCGCCTGCCCCGCATTACTCATTTCTCCGCCCGGAGTGAAGAACGCAGCGACGCTGTCGTGCGCCATGACGGCGGACCGTCTTTCGTAGCGAGCCAGCGCCTGCTCCACTTCGCTCCTGGGGGCTACCCCGGTCCCGGAACAGCCGGCCACGGCGCAGCAGAGCAGCAAGCACGGAAACAACGGCAAGCAGGCGGTCATTGCGCTACAGTCTCCGGCTGTCGTAGGCCCAGTGCATGAGAGCCTGGCGCTGGCGGCGGCGACAGCGCAGGTCGCCGGCCACGCATCCGAGATGAATCTGTGCGATGTGGCGCTTCATGGCCTTCCAGCGTTTGATCTGTCTGGCATCGTCGGGGCAGCGCCTGCCCTGGTAGTACCGGCAGTACCACTGGAACCAGCCGCGCGGATCTTCGCGGTAAATCCAGCCCTTGGCGCGCCACACCGACAGCGGCTGAGAAGCGTTCACCCCGAAGCAGTTGAGCCTCGGGTTGCGGTGCCCGGGACTGAGCTTGGCGCCCCGGAACCAGCTCGCCGGGAATTCCTTCCGGCAATCGGTCAGATACCTGCCGCCGAATACGCCGAGCCGGAGCATTTCTCGTGGGCTCAGGTCTGGGGTGAACTCAGGATGGAAGTTGCGGCCGGACGGTTCAGTGATTGTGTACTGGTAGCGGTGCTGCATCAGGTCCGAAACCACGACGGCTCTGGCCGTCAATCGGATTTCGGCCCGAAACTCACCAGCGTGAGACTTCCGTCCTGGATCAGGCCGACTCCGGCCGCGTAAACCTTGTATTCCTTCCCCTTCAGCTCCAATGGCGTCGTCTCTTCGACCCTGAGAACAGCGGTGAACACGCCCGCCCTCGTAGTGAGCGAGCCGGTCATGCTGACGATCCTGGCGCGGTCCATCGCGACGCCCGGTGCCAGCTCCTGGTAGTACCGGCCGCCCAGCAGCGGCTGTCCGGGCATCATGAGACCGAACCGGGCGCCATTGGACCCGGCAGCCCAACTCCCATCGTGGCCGCTGACCCGGCCGTTCGTGTACATGTCCACGTCTTCGCCGAGATAGAAAACGCTGTTGCTGCGCCGGCTGATTGCATAGTAGTTCCGGGAGACTTCCACGAGGGCGCCGGCCTTGGTTTCCCGTTCTTCCACGATCCGCGACTCGATGTCGTCGACCATGCGGGTCTCCGCCAGAACCGTGATGGTCAAACGTTCGTCGCCGCCCTCGAGCACCAGGCGGTAGCCGGGTTCGAGCACGAAATAGGGATTCCGGCCGATCGACCCGAGCTCACCCGGCTCCACGGCGAACAAATCGGTCCACGGGGAATCGGCTTGCCTGTCCGGCAAACCGCCGAAGGCTGCGACTAGCCCCAGCCCTCCGATGAACGCGCTGCGGATTCCGGATTGCATCAGGAGCCTCCGATCGGTCAGGGGTCTTGCCCGATCGAATCGAAATAGGAAACGACTCGACCGTGGGCGCCCTTTCGGGTGTAGACGTCCGGCTTGAGCGAATCGACCACGCCGGCGATAACCTCGGCGACTTCCTCCGCGCTTTGGGAATCGGGCAGTTGATGTGAGTCGGGTCCCCCGTGAACGGCGTTGCGCCCGAAGTCGGTCCTCACCACCCCCGGCGAGACGAGAGAGAACTGAATGGCCGGGTGGGTCTGCTGAACCTCGGTCCGGAAGTTCGCGGTGAGAGCGTTGAGAAAGTGTTTTGAGCCGTTGTACGCCGAGCGAAACGCCGCCAGAGGGATACGCCCGAGCATCGAAGATACGTTTATCACGTGCCCGGTGCCGCGCTCCTTGAAGTGCGGGAGCACTTCCTGCGTACCGTAGAGCACGGTCTTGACGTTGATGAGGATCATGTCGTCAATGTCGTCATCGGTGAGCTCGGACGGGGGACGGGTGATTCCCCGCCCCACGTTGTTCACCCAGACATCGATGCGCCCATATTGGCTCAAGGACTCCTCGACGACCCGGCGCACAGCACCCCGCCGGGTGACGTCCGCGACGATCGGGTGGGCGCGTCCATCACAACGCGATGCCGCAACCCGCAGCGCATCATCGCGGCGCGCCACCAGCACCAGCGATGCGCCGCGAGTCGCCAGCAGCTCGGCCAGCGCGGCCCCGATCCCGCCACTCGCGCCGGTGATCACCACGACCTTGTCCATTGCGATCTCTCCGCCCCTATTGATAGCTGACGCCGGGATAGAGGA
>JAYUAL010000086.1:0-5690 GCA_043741355.1 Gemmatimonadales bacterium
ATCCACTCCTGGCCAGAGAGGGAGTTCGACGTCCCGGTGAGCCGGGGCCCGATGGAATCGGTAAGGACTTGAATCAAAGCCATGGCCTGGGACTGCTCCATGCCCTCGGTCCACATGGCGCGGAGCACCGGATCGGCGGTGGGAAAGTTCTGCGCGCCGAGCGGCCCAGCGAAAAGCAGCGCGGCCGCGAAACCGGCGGGGAGAAGAGCAGGCTTCATTGCTGACCCCATGGTGCAGGTGATTGATACTGGAGTACGCGTCGGCAGGTGGCGGCGTTGCCGCCAGGATCAATCAGGATGGAAGCGCCGGCCCGCCTGGGCCATGGCAACCAGGGCGGGAGCCGGAGCGAAGCGGGGCCCGTAGGCTGCGGCGAGCCCTTCGAGGGTCTGGACCACGCGGGCCGCACCCAGCGTGTCGATGTAACGAAGCGGCCCGCCCCGGAACGGCGGATATCCGATACCGAAGATCGCGCCGACGTCCCCGTCGCGGGGAGAGCGGACCACGCCTTCGAGCGCGGCCATGGCGGCTTCGTTGAGCATGATGTACACCAGGCGGCGCTCGATCTCTCCCGAGTCGACCGACGCCAGCGGAGCGACCCCCAGGAGCTGGTAGGCCGCCGGGTCGGGATCGGTCTTGTGGCCGTCGTGATAGAGATAGAATCCCTTGCCGCTTTTCCGGCCCAGCCGGCCCGCCTCCACCATCTTCGCGATCCCGGGAGCGGGCGTCATTCGCTCACCGAACGCGGCCTGCATCACTCCGCTGGCCTTCTGGCCCACGTCGATTCCGACCTCGTCGAGCAACGCGATGGGACCTACCGGAAACCCGAACCGAGTCATGGTCCGGTCGATCGTCTCGATAGGCACGCCCTCGGCCAACAGGAGTCCGGCCTCGTTGATGTAGGGGGAAAGAATCCGGTTGACCCAGAATCCGGGCCGGTCCGCGACGACGATGACCGTCTTGCCCATGCGGCGGCCGAACTGCACCGCGGTGGCGATCGCGGCGGGCGCGGTGGCCGCCGTGGGAATCACCTCCAACAGCGGCATCCGGTCCACCGGCGAGAAGAAGTGCATCCCGAGCATCCGCTCCGGATAGCGCGCCTTTTCGGCGATGCTGGCGATGGGAATCGTGGAGGTGTTGCTCGCGATGATCGTCTCGGCGCGCACGACCTCCTCGAGATCGTGCATCACCCGCCGTTTGACCTCCAGATCCTCGAATACCGCCTCGATCACCACGTCGGCGCGCTCGAATCCGCTGAAGCCCCACGTGCCCGAGAGGAGTGCTGCCTTCCGCTCGAACTCGAACTTCGTGATCCGGCGGCGGGTGAGCTGCCCTTTCAGGATCTCGGTGGCGGCGAACAGCCCTTTCCCGACCCGTTGCAGATCGGAATCCTTGAGCCGTGCCTCGACGTTGGCCTGGGACACCGCGGTGCCGGCGATCCCCGCCCCCATAAAGCCGGCGCCGACCACGCCGAGCCGGCGAACCGGGCGGGTGATGACCGCGCCGGGAGGCACGCCGTCGTCCTTCTTGAGCGCGCTGGTGGCGAAGAAGATCCGCACCAGGTTGCGGGAGACCTCGCCCACTGCCAGCTCGCCGAAGAGCTCGGCCTCCTTCCTGAGCCCAGCGCCCATCCCATGCTCGAGCCCGGTGCGCACCGCTTCCAGCGCGGCAAGCGGCGCGGGATAGTTGCCTCCGGTTTTCTTCAGCACGGTTTTCTTCGCTGCGGAATAGACCAGCCGGCGGCCCAGCGGATTCCGCTCCAGCAGCAGGCTGCCCCGCGGCTTCCGCTCGGCGGGGCCGTTGCGCGCCAGCCGGTCGGCGGCCGCAACAGCCACCGATCGCAGGATGCTGGGCGGCACCAGCTCGTCCACCAGCCCGAGCTTGAACGCCTTCGCGGCGCGCTCGGTTTTGCCGGCCAGGATGATGTCGAGCGCGGCGCGGACCCCAATAAGCCGGGGCAGGCGCTGGCATCCTCCCGCCCCGGGGAGAATTCCGATCTGGACCTCGGGGAGGCCGATCACGGTCTTGGGAGAATCGGTGGCGACGCGCCACGCGCAGGCGAGGGAAAGCTCGCAGCCCAGCCCCACGCAGGCGCCGTGGATGGCGACGACGATCGGCTTGGGGAAGCGCTCCAGCCGGCTGATCATCTCCTGACCCTGACGGGAAAGCGCCTCGCCCTCGGACGCGGTGGCGATCCGGGTGAATTCCTGGATGTCGGCGCCGGCGACGAAGTTGTCGGCCTTGCCGGAGATGAGCACCACCGCGCGGGCCGCCGGATCCTCCTTGATGCGGTCCAGCAGGTCCTCGAGCTCACCGATAATGGGTGTGCCCAGCATGTTGACCGGCTCGCCGGGTACGTCGATGGTGATGATCGCGATGCCGTCGGTTTGGCTGAGTGTGAAGGCGGTCATGCGAGCCGCTCGAGTACCATGGCAAACCCCATCCCGCCCTGCGCGCAGATCGAAATGAGGCCGAACTGCACCGCGCGCCGCTGCATCTCGTTGGCCAGCGTGGTCACCAGCCGGGCCCCAGTGGCGCCGAACGGATGCCCGATGGCGATCGAACCGCCCATGACGTTGGTGATATTCCAGTCCACTTCCCCGACCGGCTGCGACCGGCCCAGGCGCTCGGCCCATGCCTTGGAGCCCCAGGCCTGCACATTGGAGAGCACTTGCGCCGCAAAGGCCTCGTGAATCTCCACCAGGCCCAGCTCTTTCCAGCCGATGCCGGCCCGGTCCAGCGCCTTGGGCACGGCATACGCCGGGCCCATCAGCAACTGCCAGCCCGGGTCCACCGCGGCCACCGCGTAGCTCCGGATCGCCACCAGGGGCCGGTAGCCCAGCGCCCGCGCCTTGTCCTCGGACATCAGGAGCACCACCGAGGCGCCGTCGGTCAGCGGGGAGGCATTGCCCGCGGTCACCGAGCCGTAGCGGCGGTCGAACACCGGTCTCAGCTGAGCCAGCGCCTCGAGGCTGGTCTCGGTCCGGATCCCGTTGTCGCTCTCGGTGATCTGGTCCATCGCGCGGCCCCCGAACCAGGGAGCGATCTCCGCGGTGAGCCGGCCATCCGCCGTTCCGGCAGCGGCCCGCTGGTGGGACATGAGTGCCAGGCGATCCTGGGCGTCCCGGGAGATGCCGTTCTCCTTGGCCATCTTCTCGGCCGACTGGCCCATCGATTCCCCGGTGGACGGCTCGGCGATGGCCGGCGCTACCGGTACCAGATCTCTGGGCCGGACCCGGGAAAACGCGGCCAGCCTGCCCCCCAGCGACTTGGCCTTGCCGGCCGCCATGAGGGTCCGGCTGAACCGCCTCGAGTGGAGAATCGGAATGTCGGAGAGCGATTCGACCCCGCCGGCGAGAATCACGTCGGCATGACCCATCAGGATCTGGTCGTGTGCGTTGGTGATCGCCTGGGCGCCGGAAGCGCAGGCGCGGTTCAGGCTATAGGCCGGAATGGTCCGGGGAAACTGGGGGAGCAGCGAGACCTCGCGCGCGACGTTCGGCGCCAGAACCGACGGGATGACCTGGCCGAAGATTACCTCGTCGACCTCGCGGCCGTCGAGGTTGGTGCGGTAGAGCAGCTCGCGAGCGGCGTGGCGGGCCATCTGGACGGCGGTGGCGTCCTGAAGGACGCTCCCACTCCGCGCGAAGGGGGTGCGAAGGCCCGCCACCACCACCGGTCGGCGCCGGGTGGGGGAGAACAGGTCGAGGCTCAGAGCAGGAGTCCGTTCACGCCATTACTTTCGCTGCGCCAGCGCGCTGGCGATGGCGCTCCACCGGGCGCTGTCCACCGCCTCGACGACTTCTCGGCCGTGCACCACGACCAGCGGCAGCACCAGCTTGAACAGCTCCCCGGTGCGCAGCAGATGGTCATCGGAGGAGGGACCCCAGCCGAACGCCTTCTGCGCCTCCAGGAAGGTCTCGGCCATGAGGAGTCCGCCGGGAGCAACCAGGTCTACCACCTTGGGCATCCGGGCCCGATCGAGGTAATTGAACATGAGCACCGCATCGAACCTGCCCAGGTCGGGCCAGGTCTTGTCGAGATCCGCCTCGATCCAGGTTACCTCGAGTCCTCGCGTTTTCGCTTCCCTGCGACCCTGGTCGAGGCTCAACGGGTCCTTGTCCACCGCGGTGACTTTCCCGCCCAGCCCCGCCGCCGCCAGGGCATGGCGGCCGGCGCCGGAGGCCAGGTCGAGTACCCGGCTGCCCGCCTGGATGCGGTGCGCATGCCACGCAAACCAGCTGCTCGGACGCTCGAGCTCGGTCGCATCGGGAGAGTCGGAGTAAACTCCTAGCACATGACTCCTTCGGTTCGCGCCTCGCTCCGGGACCTCGGCGCCGGCGGTTTTGACCTGCTCGTTATCGGCGGCGGGATCACTGGCGCCGGGATCGCGCGGGATGCGGCCCTGCGCGGCCTGTCGACCGCCCTCGTCGAGGCGCGGGACTTCGGGGAAGGGACCAGCTCGCGATCGAGCCGTCTCATCCACGGGGGGCTGCGCTATCTCGAACAGGGCCGCCTCCACCTGGTCTGGGAGGCGCTCCGCGAGCGGAGGATCCTGCTCCGGCTGGCCCCCCACTTGGTCCGGCCCCTCCCGTTCATTCTACCCGTCTTCCAGGGCGACCGGGTCCCCCGCTGGAAGGTCTCCGCCGGGCTGGCCCTGTACGACATCCTTGCCGCGGGGAGTAATGTGCGCCGCCACCGGACGCTCGGCAAGCGAGACCTCCTTCTGGCCGAGCCGCTGATCCGCGAACGGGGCTTGACCGGCGGGGCGATGTACTTCGACGCCCAGTGCGACGATGCCCGGCTCGTGGTGGCCACGGTCCGGGCGGCGGCAGCCCACGGGGCCAAGGTGGCCAACTACATGCGGGTCACCGGATTGATCCCGACGGTGGCGGGGGTCCGGGGCGCCTATGTGCGCGACGAGCTGTCCGGAGAGCCGGGGGAGGTCCGCGCCCGGCTGGTGGTGAACGCCACCGGCCCCTGGGCCGACACCGTTCGCCGCCTGGTAGATGCCACGGCGGCACCGCTGCTCCGGCCGACCAAGGGGGTCCATGTCATGGTGCCCCGCACCCGAGTGGGAAACCGGCATGCGATCATCTTCACGAGTCCGGTGGACGGGCGGGTGATGTTCGTGCTGCCCTGGGGCGACTGGAGCTACATCGGCACCACCGATACCGACTTTACGCTCGGCCCGGACGAGGTGAGCGTTGAGCCGAGCGACGTGGTGTACCTCCTCCGGTCGGCCAACGCCTTGTTCCCCTCCGCGCGGCTCGAGCATTCCGATGTGATCGCGAGCTGGGCCGGGCTCCGACCGCTCCTGGCCGCCGATCCGTCCGTCCCGGCATCCGCGGTTTCCCGGGAACACCGGATCGTCAGAGGGCCCGGCGGCCTCTACACGATCGTGGGAGGCAAGCTCACGACCTGGCGCCGCATGGCAGTCCAGATGACCGATCTGCTGGTCAAGGCGCTGGGCCACTATCGGCACAGCCGGGGACGGGCCGCCAGCGACACCGAGCCACTCCCGGGAGGTGAGACCGGCGTGCTCGACGGCTTCCGGGGCCCAGGGCTCGAGTTGGGGTTGAGCGAAGCCACCGTCGACCACCTGCTCTCCCACTTCGGCGCGGAAACCCCGGCCATTTACAAGCTCTGCCGGGAGCGACCCGAGCTGGCGCAGCCACTGCACCCCGAGCATC
>JAYUAL010000087.1:0-13123 GCA_043741355.1 Gemmatimonadales bacterium
CCACTCGCCCCGGTCCCAGACGATCACCGCGCCGGCGCCGTAGTTTCCCTCGGGGATCTTTCCCTCGAAATCGCCGTACTCGAGCGGGTGATCCTCGACGTGCACCGCGAGCCGCTTCTCGTGGGTATCATAGGAGGGGCCCTTGGGCACCGCCCAGGAGCGCAGCACGCCCTCCATCTCCAGCCGGAGATCGAAGTGCAGTCGCCGCGCGGCGTGCTTGTGGACCACGAAGAGCTTGCCCGGACCCGACTCGAAGCCGCCAAAAGGCTCCGGGGTCCTATCGGGCGAACGCTTTGCGCGGTAAGTACTTAACAGGTCTGGCTCGGCGTCGTTGCTTGCGTCCATGGCTCTTTCGGGAGATCGGTCTATGCCTGTTCGCTCAATCGGTACCGCCACCATTTCGTTCGGCCTGGTTTCCGTGCCGGTACACGTGTATTCCACCGGAGAATCGGCCACCTCGGTGTCTTTCAACATGGTACATAAGGACTGCGGCACGAAACTCAAGCAGTTCTACAAATGCCCCAAGCACGATGTCACCGTGGAGCGCGCCGACACCGTGAAGGGCTACGAGTTTGCCAAGAACCAGTTCGTGATCTTCACCCCCGAAGAGCTCAAGGCGCTGGAAGAGAAGGGCAACGGCTCCATCGATATCAATGAGTTCATTCCGCTGTCCCAGGTCGACCGGATCTATCTCGAAAAGGCCTATTACCTGGGCCCCGACAAGGGCGGCGACCGTCCCTACCGGCTCCTTGCGGAGGCGCTCAAGAAGACTGGCCGGGCCGGGCTTGGGCAATACGCCGCCCGCGGGCACCAGAATCTGGTACTGGTCCGGCCGACCGCCGATGGCGTGCTGGTGATGGAGCAGCTCCACTATGCCGACGAGCTGCGCGCGCCGTCGGAAGTTCCCTTGGGCGAGGGTGAAGTCAAGCCGGCCGAGCTGAACCTCGCGGTCCAGATCGTCGAGCAGGGGGCAACCGAGGACTTCAAGCCGGAGATATATAAGGATACGGTGCGGATCAAGGTGCTGGAGGCCATCAACCAGAAAGTGGAGGGCCACGAGATCACCGGCGAGCCGCAGGAGGACAAGGGCACCAAGGTGCTGGATCTCATGGAGGCGCTCAAGGCCAGTCTGGCCAAGGGGGCGGCGAAGGAGAGTGGCAAGGAGGCCGCCGGCAAGGCGGAGCGTCCGGCCAGGAAGAAAGCGGCCGGAGGCCGCTGATGGGAATCCAGGCCGGCACCAGCGGCTGGTCATTCAAGGAATGGAAGGGCTCATTCTATCCCAAGGGTCTGCCGGACGACGGGATGCTGGGGTTCTATGCGGGCAGGTTTCCCACCGTCGAGATCAATAACACCTTTTACCGGATGCCCAGGGAGACGGTGCTGCTCGACTGGGCGGCCAAGGTGCCTCCCGGGTTCCGCTTCGCCATCAAGGCCTCGCAGCGGATCACCCACTACGGCCGGCTCAAGGACGTGGCCAGCGAGGTGGAGTATTTCACCCGCGTCACCAGCTCGCTGGGGGAGCGGCGCGGTCCCACCCTGTTCCAGCTTCCACCCAATCTGAAGAAAGATCTGCCGAGGCTGGTGGATTTTCTCGACGTACTGCCCCGTGGGTGGCGGTCCACGTTCGAGTTCCGCCACTCGAGCTGGTTCGACGATGACGTCTACGAGGCGCTGCGCGCCAAAGATGCGGCGATGTGCATCGCCGACCACGACGACTTCGAGACCCCGGCCGTGAGGACGGCAAGCTGGGGATACGCGCGTTTACACCGGCTGACCTACGATGAGGCGGCGCTTACCGTGTGGCGCGAGCGGCTCGAGGGGTTTGGTGTGGAGGAGCTGTATGTGTTCTTCAAGCACGACGAGACGGCGGGGTCCGGGCCTGCGGCGGCAGAGGCGTTTACGAGGGCCTAGTGGGCCGGCCGGCCCGCCGCCGCAGTATGTTTGGGGTGGACGGGGCGGCCCCCCCCAGGCCTACGCCGGCAGAAGCGCAGCTCGTCTGCCGCACTTGGCCTTTCGAGTGGCAGAAGATGAATTGCCGGCCTGGCGCGCCCATCTGCAGAGAGCCTGGCGAGCCTCGATCACCCGTACCTCGTGGTCTCTAGCCCGCTCTTCTGCGCCGGGATCCTGAACGGTTCGCCGCCGTCGGTTATCTGAATCGATCCGGATGGCGGCGGCCCCGGAGGCCCCGGCAGCAGAAGCGCAGTTCGTTAGCCAGCACACCGCCACCAACGAACCCTTGATCAAGGCATGTGGCGAGGTCAACTTGCCTGGACGTGCTCCGCTTCCGTTGAGCGTGCCATCGTTCCCGTATTGTGGAGGTCTCCAATGCGCAGCGCCCTATTCGCTTTATTCGCCTTTAGCCTCACGACCACCGCCCGGGCCCAGACAGCTCCCCCCGCTCTCAAGTGGGGACCCGCTCCCCCCTTCTTCCCTGCCGGGGCTCGCTTTGCTGTGCTCCAGGGGGATCCGGGCCAGGCTGGCGTCTACACGGTCCGCCTTGAGATGCCGGCGGGCTACACCATCCGGCCGCATCTTCACCCGTCTGACGAACATGTCACCGTTATCTCGGGAGCCCTCATCCTCGGGATGGGAGATTCCGTCCGCACTCGGGGCGCGCATCTGCTCACAGCGGGCGTGTTCATCACTGCCAAGGCCCAGGCGCACCACTTTGCCGTGGCGCGCGGGAAGACCGTTGTGCAAGTGCACGGCGAAGGCCCGTTCGTCATTACTTATCTAAACCCGAGAGACGATCCACGAGGCGCACCACCACGCCCCTAGGGCGGCGCCTGCTGGCTAACCCGCGCCTCTGCTGCCGAGGTCCTGTGCGCGGCGGCCCGCCGCCGGATTGTGGTTGGGTTGGACGGCAGCAGCCTCCGCAGTCCCTGCAGCTGAAGCGCCGTCCGTGTGGCGCACGGAGGACGTTGATGATGGGATCCATTGCGGCAAACGTCCTCGGTGGCATCGGCCGGACTCCACTCGTCCAGCTGCGCAACGTCGTGCCGGGCGAGTCGGGACGCGTATTCGCGAAATTGGAATGGGCGAACCCGACGGGTAGCATGAAGGACCGGATGGCCGATGCCGCTGTCAAGTGCGCCGAAGCCGACGGTCGCCTTGGGGCCGGTGGAACGGTGGTCGAGTACACCTCCGGGACCACCGGCATCTCGCTGGCGTTGGTCTGTGCTGCCAAGGGCTATGGACTGGAGATCGTGTTTTCGGACGCGTTCAGTGACGAGAAGCGTCGTACGATGCAGGCGTTCGGTGCCCGGGTGACCGATGTTCGGAGCGACGACAAACAGATCACCGAGGCGCTGATCAAAGCGATGATCAGCACCGCTGCCGACATGAGCCAGCGTCCCCGCCATTGGTATTGCGATCAACTCAACAACCATGACGCCATCGCCGGGTATCTTCCTCTCGGGGAAGAGATGTGGCAGCAGACCGATGGCCGGATCGACGCATTCGTCCATTCCGTGGGCACGGCCCATTCGATCCACGGCGTGACCCAGGCCCTGTGGAAGCACAATCCGCAGATCCGCATCGTCGCCGTCGAACCTGCCGAATCAGCGGTCCTCTCCGGCGGATCGTCCGGTCCGCACAAGATCGAGGGGATCGGCATCGGATTTGTTCCACCGCTGTGGCGGCCGGAACTCGTGAACGAGATCCTCACGGTCACGACGAAGGAAGCGAAGGGCATGGCCCGACGACTCGCGCGTGAGGAAGGAATCTTTGCAGGGGTGTCCTCGGGCGCGAACGTTGTCGCAGCCATTCGGGTTGCCCGCGGACTCGGCCCGGGCGCCGCGGTTGCCACAATCATTGTCGACTCCGGACTGAGGTACTTGAGTACCGACGTCTTTCGCGACGGTGCCTAACCCGCATGTCGCTGGCGGGCTGGTCCGTGACCAGCCCGCGCCTGTGTTGCCGGTCGCGCAATTCGAGAGGTGTTCCCGACGTCGGCGTTACCCTCGTCGCGGCGCTCCTTCCGTCACCCGGGAGGTCCCGGCTTGAACCCCATCTCATCCAGGAAGCGGTGGCCCCCGGTCGGCAGGCCCCTGCGCTGCTCGACCTGGGTCAGCACCAGCCGGTCCTTCGCCCGGGTCATCCCCACGTAGAGCAGCCGCCGCGACTCCTGCAGGTCGGCGTCCGGCATGGCGCTTCCGTCCCTTGGTGTGTTCAGGAGCTGCCCGTCTTCCGCCCCCACGATATACACCCGCGAAAACTCCAGCCCCTTGGTGGAATGCAGGGTGAGCAGGTTCACCCGGTGGGCCAGATCGGGATCCTTCTCGGCGGCGTCGGAGCGCGACAGGGCGATGCGATTCAGGAACTCCCGCAGCTGGTCGGCCAGTGGTGCGGCGGAGGAAACCTCCAGCAGGCGCCGCAGCCGGGCCATCGCCCCGGGGTAGCGCTCATCCGCCCCCTTTTGCTTGCGGAAGTGCTCCAATTTGCGCTCACCGCCCAGCCGGCTGATGACATCGTCCATCGATGGCGCATCGAAGGCGGCGGGCGCGGCCCGCTCCAGCCGGTAGTACTCGAGACAATCGCTGTACCGGCCCAGCGCGAAGGCCGACGCAACATCCCAGAGCTTTTTGGCTTCCTCCCCTAGCGATGATACCCCGGACAGGGCAAAGGCCAGCCCGAGATAGTCCAACAGGTGGACCAGCGCGGTCTTGCGGGCCCGGGCCAGTTTTTCCGCCTGCAGCCGGACAAACACCAGGGCGAGCGCGCGGGCATCCTCATGGGCCCGGTGCGCCCGTGCGAGCTCGATCCTGAAGTGGTGGGCCAGATCCTCGAGCTTCCGGCTCCCGGGGTGGAGGTCTCGCGCCAGGGGCAGGGTATCGAAGCTCACGAAGTCGGCGCCCGCCACCAGGTCGCCTCCCGCCACCAGGTCGCCTCCCAGGCGGCGGAGGATCGGGAAATCGAACCCGTTGCCGTTGTGGGCCACCAGGATGTCGTCGCCACAGAACTTCCTGAAGGCAGGCCATACCCCGTCGAGCGTCGGCTGATCCTGGAGCTCCAGGTCGGTGATGCCGTGGGTCCGCCGGGCGCCTTCGGTGATCGGCACCCGCGGGCGGACCAGCTGGTGATACTCCTCTACCACCTGGCCCTCCCGCACCCGGACTGCGCCCAGCTCCACGATGTCGCAGGTGGCCGGGTCCTTGTCGGTCGTCTCCAGGTCCACCGCCACGAAATCCCGGAAGGCGTCCGTGAGGGCGCCGGCGTGCACGATCTGCAACGCCTTGAACAGGCCCAGGCTCAGTCCGGGCCGGCCCCCGTCCTTCGGTGTGATGATCACATCGTCGTCGCGCGGCAGCTCCTTGCCGTCGAAGTAGCCGACCGAGGTGACGCCGGCCCGGAGCAGCAGGCCCGACAGGGCGAGCTCGAGTCCGCCCATCCGGGACAGCCACACCCGTTTCCTTCCGTGCAGCGCGCCGCCGAGCCGGCCGGCCAGCGCCACAATCTCGGGATCCGACGCCGGATCGGTCAGCTCATCATGGCGGTCCTCCAGCACCGTCCGGTATTCTCCCACGCGCTGGGACAGCACCTCTTCGACTAGGCCCGCCAGTGTGGGATGTTTGCGGCCCAGCGCCGGAAGATTCTGCAAGGCGTAGTCGGCGCGCCGCAGCTTCTTGCCGGCTTCGTCGTCCTTGCCCATGCGCTTGGCCAGGGTTCGCATCCAGACGAGCGGCTCCTGTTTTTTTCGCTCCGCTTCCGAAGCGATCGAGGACCACTGGGTTGTTGGCAGCACGACCCGCACGAAGGCCTCCTGGCGCAACGGGTCGCCCGGCTCCGCGATCACCCGGAGGGCGGCGATCAGGTACCGCACCACCGGATCGTCCTGCAGGGCGCGTCCCGAGGCCAGACGGCAGGGAATCCCCGCCCGGATGAACTCCGCCTCCAGGACGTCACCGATCTCGTGCTTGCGATACAGTACGCCGTATTCCCCCCACGGCAGCCCGGCCTCATCCCGGTCCGCCACCAGATCGGCCAGCAGCCAGCGGGCCTCGGCCTGCTCGTTCTCGAACCCCAGCGTGAGCACCGGATACTTCGACTCCCGCTCGGCCCTGAGGATTTTCTCGGCAAAGAGGCGGGTGTTCTGCTGAAGCAGGCGGCGGGCCGGCTCGAAGATCTGTCGGGCGGTGCGCCGGTTCTCGTCGAGCAGGACGATGCGGGTGACGCCGAAATCATTGGAAAACTGCCGCAACACCTGCGGGTCGGCGCCGGTCCAGGAGAATACCGACTGCTCGTCGTCTCCCACCACGAAGAGGTTGCGATGCCGTTCCGTCAGCCGCCGTACCACCGCATACTGCCGGGGATTCAGGTCCTGGAACTCGTCCACCAGAACGTAGTCCCAGCGCGCGGCGACCAGGTCGGCGATTTCATCATGGGTCTCCATCAACTTCGCGGTCCGATCCACCAGGTCGTCGAAGTCCAGCAGGTTCCGGTGTTCCAGGTGCGCGCGGTACCCGGTGTAGAGGCCCAGGTCATCGGGCGTGAGATCCCCACCGCGGGCGCGGTGTCGCCCGAATCGGCTCAGCACCCCGCCACGCGCCTTCTCCCAGACGCCCAGGCGCCGCAGCACGTCCTTCTGGTATTCCTCGTCGGCGATGCCGAAGCCCCGGCGCGCGCCGACCCACTCCCCGTGTTCCCGGAGAATCTCGGCACAGAGCGCGTGCAGGGTGCCGCCCTTCACGCCCTCGGCCCTGCTGCCCAGTGATTTCTGAAGGCGATCCGCGATCTCCTGGGCTGCCTTGTTCGTGAAGGTGACCGCGCAGATCCGGGACGGAGCCAAGGCGCGCAGGTCGATAAGAAACCGGATCCGCTCGATCAGACAGAAGGTTTTTCCCGCGCCGGGACCGGCCAGGACCAGCAGCGGCCCCAGCGGCGCCTCGATGGCCTCCCGCTGGCCGGCGGACGGGGAGAATGCCACAGGCGCGGCGTCGGTCACCGGGCGGCCACCAAGTCTTCAAACCCAACGATTCGATCCGCCAGCTCAGCCAGCACATCCTCGGCGGTGCGGCCGGATCGCTTGGGGACCGTGAAGGAATGATCGGCGTCGGGAATGCGATGCAGGGTGGCGCGCGGGCCCAGTGTTTCGCTGACCGAGGTGATGAGCTCGAGTTGGGCGAATTCGTCCCGGGTGCCCTGGAGGAAAAGCATTGGCACTCGCACCTGCGAGAGGTGCTCGGCGCGGGAAGTCCCCGGCTTGCCGGGCGGGTGGAGGGGAAATCCCAGAAAGGCGAGGCCCCGGACCCCCTCGAGCGGCTCCTCCGCCTGCGCGGTGCTGGTCATCCGACCGCCGAATGATTTCCCTCCCGCAAGGAGCGGAAGACCCGGCCACTCGGTGCGGGCGCGCTGGACCGCCTCCCTCACCCTCGCCGCCGCTACCGCCAGCGGGTCCGGCCGGTTGCGATGCGCCTCCATGTAGGCGAACTCGTAGCGGAGTGTGGCCACACCGCGGTCATACAGCGCCTGGGCGATGGCCTCCAGGAAGGGATGCCGCATGCCCGCCCCGGCTCCATGGGCCAGGACATAGCCGAAGCGGGGAGTGGAAGGAGCGAGTACCAGCACGGGGGGAATCTATCACGCAGTCCTAGCGTCCTTGCCTCTTAGCCCCCTTTCAGCAGCTGGTTCAGCAGTGCCGCGAGCCGGACGCCTGCCTGGGCCAGGCGCTGTTCCGCCCGGGGCAGGTTCTCCATCGCATAGACACTTCCGACTTCGAGTGGGGATGGCAGGGCGTAGACGTGATCGCGTGAGATGGCGTGGCTCTCGGCGGCCCAGTCGGCGGGCCCCCCGCTGGCTACTTCCTTCCGGTTCATTCGCCTGGCGGTCTTCCTGAGGCGTCCCAACCAATGATCCTCATCCAGCCCCGCCGACCCGATCAGGTATGAATCCCACACCGAGTGGAGGTTGGTGGGCCGGCCCTGCCAGGTCACTTTCACATCGTTCCCGCCCCGGTCACCCCGTTCCCCGACGTGGAGCGGCTGGTGCAGATCTCCGATGAAATGGATCAGGAATCGGAGCGCCTCCGCCCGCTCCACGTCCGGGCGGGTGCGGTCAGCCAGGATCGCGGAGTATCGGTCGATGGCGGCCAGGATGCACCCTTCGGGCGGGCAAAACCTGGCCCAGCCCCCAAAGATCGAATCCACCGGCACGTTGATGTAGTGCCAGGGACCGGTTTCCGGGCGCAGGGTTCTGATGCTATCGGCCCAGGTCGAGGCGTCGGTCAGGCTCGAGATGCCGAGCAGCCGGTGCACCTCCGTTCGGGCGTTCTTGGAAAGGTAGTCCGCTGCCAGCCGAGCGGTCAGATGGTGTCCCAGGGGCCCCCAGGCGTGGGCGGGCGCAGGGAGGGACAGGAGTGAGGCTGCGAGTACCAGACGACGCATGGGCCGGAGGGTGGGATAGGGAAAAACTAAAGCGGGGGTGGCCCGTTCAGGACCACCCCCGCCTCAATTCACTTGGCTACGCCTACCGCTCGACCAGAATCATGTACTTGGCCTGTCCCCAAAACCGCTCGGGCGAGCTGATCTGCAGCGAACCCTTGACTCGGCCCTTGGCGTCCAGCGGAATGTTGCTGTACGCGATGTTCTGGTTGGTTACCAACTGGTACTCTTTCGCGGGATCCGGCAGCTTGACCTCGGTGAGGCTGCGGCGGTCCACGGCCGTGAAGGCGGCGGGATCAAGGTTCGCGCCCGGCTTGATCACTTCACCGGTGCGGGTGAAGATGAGGAACCGGGTACCGCCCTCTTCCGTGATGATCCCCTTGTCCTTCAGGTCCTTACGGGTACCGATGATGTAGTACACCGTGTTCTCACGGGTCGTGACTGCGGACAGGGTGTCGGTCAGGGCGCCCTTTTCCTCGCTCAGCGTCACCACCTGCTGCTTGGTACCGGTCAGGTCGGCTTCCAGCGTGGCGATGGTGCTCCTCTGGCTCTCGAGGGTGGCCTGGAGGCCGTCGATCGTGGCCTGGAGATCGCCCAGGGTGCTCTTCAGGCTGTCCGACTCTGATGTAAGCTGCTTGAGGCGCTTCTGGCTGGCCGCGAGCCGGGACTCATTGCCCTTGAGGCGCACGGTCAGGTCCTGCACCCGCTTGAGCACCATGGCGCGTTCGTTCGTGGCCAGGCCCTCGCCGCCGACCACCGGCTCGACCGGCTTGCGGGTAGTGGAAACCTTGAGAATCTCCGTGTTGATGTCGGAGAGCAACCGGGTGGTTTCCGCCAGATCCCGTACCAGGCTGTCCTTCGCGGCGGCCACGGTGGTCATTTGCTCCACCTGGGTCCGGAAGTACTGGGACGAGTCGGCCGGAATCCGCTGCGCCACCTGACCTTCCTTCGAGCAGGCGGCGGCAATCAGAGCCAACGGCAGGACTGCAGACCATTTGTTCATTCGAGACTCCCTTTCGGAACTTGGGTCCTGGCGGCCGACACTCCCCCCGAGTGCCTGGCGCCACAGAACCCTGAAAACTGCACCTTATGGCTGTTCAATGCCAAGGGGACGACGGGGCCGGAACTTGTTGCACAGCCAGATACTTGACACGTTCCCCGACCGAAGCCGTATATTCATACACCGTCCCGATCCCCGTGGGACCGACCGAGGGGTCTCCCGTTTCAGCATCTCCATTTCTACGAGGTACTTCCCCATGGCTCGCGCTCTCCGGACGTGGTTCCTCGGGCTCGTGCTGGCGCTGGCCACGGTGGCAACCGCGGCGGCCCAGTCTGGCACGCTGACCGGCAAGGTTACCCTTTCGGGAGCCGGCCGTCCGCTTGCCGGTGCGGTAGTGACGGTGCTGACCTCGAACGGCGTCGAGGCCGCGAAGACCAGTACCCGCTCCGACGGGACCTTTCGCCTCGGCGGTCTGGCACCGGGGTCCTACACCGTCAAGGTGTCGTCGATCGGGTACGCGCAGCGCGAATTCCCCGGCACCACGATTTCCGTCGGCGGAACCGCGTCGGTGGATGCGGCCCTGGACGAGCGGCCGGCGCAGCTCGAAGAGGTCTCGGTGACGGTGGTCTCCAAGACGCCCGAGAAGGTGACCGATGCGCCTGCGACCGTCTTCGCGATTACCCGGACCGAGATCGCCGAGCGCCCGGTGCTCACGGTGGTGGACCATCTCAAGAGCGTGCCCGGCGTGGACATCTCCACCGGCGGCCTGGTCCAGTCCAACGTGGTGGCCCGCGGCTTCAACAACATCTTCTCGAGCGCACTGCTCACCCTGATCGACTATCGCTACGCCGCAGTGCCGTCGCTGCGGGTCAACGTTTCGACGTTTTTCCCGACCAGCAACGAGGACATCGAACGGATCGAGTTCGTGCTGGGCCCCGGGGCGGCGCTGTACGGGCCCAACTCATCCAACGGCGTGCTCAACATCCTGACCCGTTCGCCGTTTACCTCCACCGGTACCACGCTCTCGTTCGAGGGCGGTGCCCGGGCGGGGTCGAACTACACCTCGGGCTCCAGCACACTCACCGACAAGGGCGCGGGCATCTGGCGGGTGACCGGCCGGCACGCGATGCGCCTCGGCAGCAAGGCGGCCTTCAAGGTGTCGGGCAACTACCTCAAGGGCACCGAATGGCGTTACCGGGATCCCGCCGAGCCGGCCAACCTCAACACCACCAAGCCGGGGCTCGGAATTCCCGCGGGCCAGTGCAACGCCAATACCGGTTGCCGGGACTTCAACCTTGAGCAGTACGGCGGTGAAGCGCGGGTGGACGTGCGTCCCGATGCCAACAGCGAGATCATCGCCACCTATGGCATGACGAACGCCAAGAGCCTGATCGAATATACCGGCATCGGCGCGGGCCAGGCCAAGGACTGGAAATATTCGGCGGCCCAGCTCCGGTATCGCTACAAGCGGTTCTTCGTCCAGGGCTTTGGCAATTTCAGCAATGCCGGCGGGACCTTTCTGCTCCGGGACGGCAATCCGATCAAGGACAAATCCCGGGTCTGGTCGGCCCAATTCCAGCACGGGTTCGACCTGGGCGGCAAAGAGACGATCCTGTACGGCGCCGACTACATCTTCACCGATGCACGGACCGACGGCACCATCAACGGTCGCAATGAATCCGACGACAACATCAAGGAGCTCGGCGGCTACCTCCACTCCGTCACCCATCTCAACTCCAAGATCGACTTTGTCGGTGCGCTCCGGCTCGACAAGAACAGCCGGCTGGAATCCGCTGTGCTGTCCCCCCGCGCG
Source organism: Gemmatimonadales bacterium (assembly GCA_043741355.1). Classification (GTDB taxonomy): domain Bacteria; phylum Gemmatimonadota; class Gemmatimonadetes; order Gemmatimonadales; family GWC2-71-9; genus JABFSM01. Next base: position 11,192 of record JAYUAL010000087.1, read on the forward strand.
GCGCTGGTGTTCAAGCCGACACCGGATCAGGCCTTCCGCCTGACCTTCAACCGCGCCTTCTCGACCCCGAGCAACAACAGCCTGTTCCTCGACATCGTCGCCGGCCGGATACCGCTCAGCCCGACGGTCGGCTACAACATTCGCGCGCTGGGAGTGCCGAAGACCGGATTCCAGTTCCGCGCCAATAACGGCTGTGCCGGGGGTGCGGGGAACAATCTCTGCATGCGCACCCCCTTCAATGAGGCGGCCGGTCTGCTCCCGGCTCGCGCGGCACTCCTCTGGTCGGCGGCGGTGCAGGCGGTATCCGGGGCCGCCGGTCCGCAGCTCACCGCGCTGATGCTCGCTAACGCACCCACGACCCAGGTGGGCACCCAGCTCCGGCTCCTCAACCCGACCACGGCCCAGTTCCTCGACGTCGCCGACCCGACCAATCAGGTGCGGGACATCGGCGCGCTGAAGCCGACGATCAGCCACCAGATCGAGCTCGGGTACAAGGCCCTGATCGGTAACCGGTTCCAAATCTCGGTGGACGGCTGGTACGAGCGAAAGCGGAATTTCACCGGTCCCCTGATTGTCGAGTCACCGACGGTGTTCCTCAATCGCACCGAAACCATCGCGTACCTCACCGCGCTCTACACCCAGGCCGGCGTTCCCAACGCCGCTGCCACCGCCGCCGCCGTCGGCACCGGCATGGCGGGACTTTCCGGCGGGACCGCCCAGGCAGGCACGACCGGCGTGCCGCTGGGCACGGTCGTCCCCAACAACTCGCCCCTCAACGACAAGTCGGACATCTTCCTGACTTATCGCAACTTCGGCAAAGTGGAGCTGTGGGGCGCCGATCTGGCCCTCGACGTGGTGTTCGGCAAACACTTCTCGCTGGCGGGCGGCTATTCGTATGTGAACAAGGACTTCTTCCCGAAGACCGAGCTGGACAACGCCCCCACCGACATCGCGCTCAACGCTTCCAAGAGCAAGGGCTCCATTACCACCACGTGGCGCGATGATCCGAAGGGGTGGAGCGTGGAAGGCCGGCTGCGCGCGGTGAAGGGATTCCCGGTGAACTCGGGGGTGTACGTGAGTGCGCCGGACCCGAGTGACCCTACCAGGCTCAAGCCCACCGATTCCTACGCGGTGATCGATCTCCAGGCCACCTGGCGCCCGCCGCTCGGCTCCCGCAACATGCTGTTCTCCGCCAACCTCCAGAACCTGCTGAATAAGCATTATGCGACGTTCGTGGGCGTCCCGAAGATGGGCCGAGTGCTGCTGACGAAGCTGACGTACACGTTTTAGGAGGAGGCTAAGAGGCGTAGGACGCCAAGAGGCTAGGAAACCCGCTTATCCCTAGCCTCTTAGCGCTCCTAGCCTCCTGGCCTCTACTCCATGAACACTCTCCTCCATCGATTCCCCTCGCTCGCCTACATCGCGCCCTTCGCGGCGTTCATGGTGTTCCTGGGGCTTTCGTCCCGGGTCCCGGTCGGTCTGCGCACCTACTCCCTGCTATGGCTCGTCATGGTGGGCGGGGTGCTCTGGGCATTCTCCCGTGCGGCCATATCATGGAAAGCGCCCAACTGGGTCAAGAGCGGGGTGCTGGGAATCGCCGTCTTTCTCCTGTGGATCGCCCCGGACTTGCTCTTCCCGGATTGGCGCGAACACTGGCTCATCACCAACGGAATCACCGGCAAGGCCGAAGGCTCCGCGCCCCCGGAAGGCTGGCACGACCCGCTGGTCCTGGCGCTCCGGACCATGCGCGCCGTGATCCTGGTGCCCATTGTCGAGGAGCTGTTCTGGCGGGGATGGCTGCCCCGTTGGATCGATAACATGGACGACTTCTGGAAGGTGCCGCTCGGCTCCTACAGCCGGCTGGCCTTCTGGGCCACCGCGGTGCTTTTCGCCCTGGAGCATGGCGCGATGTGGGACGTCGGGCTGATGGCG
>JAYUAL010000088.1:0-2376 GCA_043741355.1 Gemmatimonadales bacterium
ATGCCGCGCAGCATCGCCTCGCCCGCTTCCACCTGACGCAGGCGGTCGCGAGTGACCGGGAGCCCGTAGCGAATCCGGCTCGACAGGCACGGTGCCGCCGGCGCGTCCCAGATGGGAATGCCCAAGGCCCGCGCGGATTCCCGGACCTGCGTCTTCCCGAAGTCGAGCTCCGCGAGGGGAGAGCGCACCCGCCACTCGGCGCCCGCGGCGAGCCCCGGCCGGTGCTCCTTCCCGTCGGTGGCGTTGGTGCCGTCTATCAGCGTGTCAAAGCCCTCGGCGAGGGCCACCGCCGACAGCCGGGTCCACAACTCCGCCTTGCAGAAGTAGCAGCGGTCCACCGGATTCGCGAGATATCTGGGATCGTCGAGCTCGCGCGTTTCTACCTCACGGAGCGGCACCCCGAAGCGGTGCGCCACCTCCAGCGCGGATCGGTACTGCGCGTCGGGGTAGGAGGCGCTCTTGCCAATTACCGCCAGGAACCGCCCGGGCCCCAGCGCCTCGGTGGCCGCTACCGCCAACAGCGCCGAATCCACTCCGCCGGAGTACCCGAGGAGGACGCGGCCGAGCTGTCTGAGATGTTCCTGCAGGCGGGCGACATCATCCATGGGGCGAAAGGTAGCCACGTCGCGGAGCAACGGTAGCCGATTTAGCTTAGGACGATGCCCGCCCCCGCCTGGCTTGCCGCCGGACACCGCCTGCAGATTTCCCGCGCCGAAGTGAGCTATCGCGCCACCCGGGCCGGGGGCCCGGGGGGCCAGCACGTCAACACTTCATCGACGCGCGTCGAGCTCTGGTGGAACCCCCGTGAGAGCGCCGCCCCGAGCGAGCAGCAGCGGGACCTGTTGTTGGAGCGCCTCGGCCACCGACTCGACCAGGAGGGATGGCTCCGGCTGGTGGAGGCGGGGAGCCGGAGCCAGCTCCGGAACAAGGCGGCGGTGACCGAGCGTTTCCTGACGCTGGTGGCCCAGGCCCTCCGGCCGCCCAAGGTCCGGAAACCCACCTCGATCCCCAAGACCCAGAAGGCCCGGCGTCTGGAGACCAAGCGCCAGCGCGCCCAGGTAAAGCGGCTCCGGGGCAAGGTACGGGGCGATGAGTAAGCCGATCGATCACCTCGGCGACCGCGTTCAGCGGATCATGATCGCGGTCCTGCTGGTGGGCGCCTGCACCGCCATCGCCGGAGCCGTCGCCTTCCTGCTGTTTCACCGGCACCAGGTCGGGGGCCTCGGGGCAGCGGGCGTGCTGTTGCTCGGCCCGGCGCTCGGGATCGTCCTCACTGTACTGGTCTGGCGAGGAGCCGGGGTTTCGAGCAGAGCGTTGGTGACCACCATGACCGCCTCGGGCAACATCAAGGCGGCACCCAGTTACTCCCTCCAGGAATCACTGGCGGCGCGCGGCAGATACCAGGAGGCCGAGCAGGCCTACCAGAAGCACCTCGCCGCGGAGCCGAACGACCTCGACGCCCGCCTGGCCCTGGCCGCGCTCATACGGGACCACGCGAGGGATTCGGCACGAGCGGAGCGTCTCTTCCTCGAGGCCCGGGCCCGGATGCCCACGCCGGCCCAGGAGTACGCAATTGCCAACGCGTTGATCGACCTCTATCACCGAACCGGGCAGAGCGGGCGAGAAATGGCGGAGCTGGCCCGCTTTGCCGACCGATACCGAGGCAGCGACGGTGGTAACCGCGCTCGCCAGGCGCTGCGGCGCCTCAAGCAAGAGCGGGATGCGAAACCAGCCCACGGATGGCGCTACTTCACCTCACGGCAGATCCGTGAGGCACGGGCTTGGGCGGCGGAAGGGGGCTTTGCCGTGCACGAGAACATCTGGAAATCGCGAGGGCGGAGAACCTGTCACCTGCTGGCGCGCGGCGAGCCGGAGCTGCTGGCCGCCGCGCGCTCGGTGGGGTGCGAAGACTGGTGGATTCAGCGCACCCGCACCGTGCATTTCGATCTCGTGGAGATCCATCTCGAGCGGGCCCTGATGCGGTGCGGCGTCGCCGAGCCGCTCACTTCACGGTGAACGGCAGCACCCAGCGGGTCTTATCCCAGTCGAACCGGATCTCACCGCCGGTCCCCACCGGCACCACGGTGACCGTGAATTTCTCGACCGGCTGGGCCAGCTGCTCGGTCCGGAGATCGAGCCGCACGAGGTCCTTGGTCGCATCGTATTCGGTGCCCCACTGACCGGTCTGCTGATTGACGATCAGCTTGGTACCGGTGGGTGTCGGGAGGGTCCACAGGGTGTACTTCCCGGCGGGAATCACGGCGTCCCCCACCCGCAGATCGGCCGTGGTGTTGAGCTGGGTGGCGCTGTTGGCTCCGGTGCGCCACACCTGATTCCACGGCACGACGGTGCCGAGGATTTCCCGGCCCCGTTTGG
>JAYUAL010000089.1:0-2371 GCA_043741355.1 Gemmatimonadales bacterium
CCGCTCACGTAAGCCACTCGCCGGACCTGGTCCGCCACCGCATCGACCACCTCGGCCACTCCATGGCCGAGGCAGGCAACGTAAGCCCCGCCGCAGGCGTCGAGATACTCCCGGCCGGTATCGTCGTACAGCCAGCAGCCCTTCCCACGGACGATCAGCGGGTAGTCTCGAGCCAGGTTGCGATACAGGACGTGAGACTCGGGGTAACGGCGGGGCATCGGGGAAAGTTACCTTCCTAGCATGTCAAAGCGCGCCTCCCTTCCGACCTTGCTGCTGGGCCTGCTTCTCCCCGCAGCCTGCAGCCGTACCGATCCGGCCGACCTGGTGCTGCGTCACGGAGCGATCTATCCCGAGGCGGGGGATTCGGGCACCCTGGAATCCCTCGCGGTGCGGGACGGCCGGATCGTCTACGCCGGCGACGACCGGGGCGCGCGCTCCTACATCGGAGACCGGACCGAGGTGCTCGAGCTGGCCGGCCGGATGGTCCTTCCCGGATTCCACGACACCCACATGCACCCGAGCGGCGGGATCACACTGGCCGAGTGCACCCTGGACCATCTCGGGACCCGGGAAGCGATCCTCGATTCGGTGACCCGGTATGCGGCCAGCCGCCCGGACCTGGCGTGGATTCGAGGCCGGGGCTGGCAGCTCCCGGTGTTCCCCGAGGCAAACCCCCGCAAGGAGTGGCTGGACCGGATCGTGCCGGACCGGCCGGTCTACCTGGGTTCCGCCGACGGCCACTCCGCCTGGGTCAACTCGCGGGCACTGGCGCTGGCGGGGATCACCGGCGCCACCAAGGACCCGCCCAATGGACGGATCGAGCGCGACGCTGTGACGGGTGAGCCGACCGGCACACTGCGCGAGAGCGCCACGGATCTGGTGGAGCGGCAGATGCCGCGGCGCACCCAGGAGGAGATCCGGGCCGGACTCGTGCGGGCACTGGCGATGGCGAACGGGTTCGGCATTACCACCGTCCACGAGGCGAACGCCGGCCCCGAGCTGCTCCAGGCATATGCCATGCTCGACAGTGCCGGCCGGCTGAGCGCCCGGGTGATCGCCGCCGTGCAGGTCGACCCCAGGGCTGGGACGGGCCAGGTGGATTCGCTCCGGGCCTGGCGCGGCCGCTACGGAGGCACCCGCTACTTCGCGCCGAAGGCCGCCAAGATCTTTGTCGACGGCGTCATCGAGGCAAAGACCGCCGCGCTGCTCCTGCCCTATTTGGGAAGCGAGCAGCGCGGCGAGCCGAATCTCTCACCGGCGGCGATGGATACCCTGGTCTCGGCGCTCGACGCCGCCGGCTTCCAGGTGCACGTCCACGCCATCGGCGACCGGGCGGTCCGCATGGCGCTCGACGCCTTCGAGTTTGCCCGCCGGCACAACGGCCCGCGAGACGCGCGGCCGATCCTCGCGCATCTCGAGCTCATCGACCCCGCCGATATTCCCCGGTTCGCCTCGCTCGGCGTGATCCCGAGCTTCCAGCCGCTCTGGGCCTTCGCCGACAGCTACATCACGGACCTCACCGAGCCGGTTCTGGGCCCGGAACGCTCCCGCTGGCTCTATCCCATCGGCTCGGTGGTGAAGGCCGGCGCACATCTGGCCGCGGGCAGCGACTGGTCGGTCTCGTCGATGAATCCGTTCGAGGCCATCCAGGTGGCGATCACGCGGCGCGCGCCGGACTCTCCTCCCGGAGCTGCATGGATCCCGGAGGAGACCGTGGACCTCCCCACCATGCTCCGGGCCTACACCAGCGGGGGCGCTTACGCCGAGGGCGAGGAGGCCAGCAACGGAAGCCTGGAGGTAGGCAAGGCGGCGGATCTCATCGTCCTGGACCGCAATCTGTACCGGATTCCGGTGACTCAAGTGCATTCCGCCCGGGTGCTGCTGACCCTGCTTGACGGCAAGGTGGTCTGGCGGGATCGATCCTTGCATTGATCGCTCTCCGACGTTGAAAAAGGTTTCAGAACCCATTGTGGCAGACCAGGTTGTCCGAAAAACTGGACGCAACCGTCTGCCGGGGAGGACACCCCCGTGTTACACCGTAGAATACTCTGCGTTTCCGCCCTCGGTCTCGTTCTGACAACCGGCCTGGCCCAAGCCCAGACCCCCAAAATTCCCAAACCGAACCCGGTCATGCGCGGCGCGGTCCAGGACACCCTCGGCAAGGCGCTCGAGGGCGCCCAGATCGAGATCATGGGTCTCAAGCTGGTCGCGACCACAGCCGGCTCGGGCAGCTACCGGTTCGACGACATCAAGCCCGGCAAGTACTGGGTCGCAGTGCGCCGGATCGGCTACGCGCCGCTCCGCGCAGCCCTGACGTTCAGCCAGGGGGACGACCGGGAAATCGTGTTCCAGCTCGAGCCCCTTGCGCACC
>JAYUAL010000090.1:0-2371 GCA_043741355.1 Gemmatimonadales bacterium
TGGGGACTGGCACTCGCCCACGGGGCGTACTCGCTGGGCGACGCACGCCTGGTGCGGGCCTACGCCGACTCGGCGCTGCCCAGCCTGGAGCGCACCGTCCGGGACAACCCCGACGAGCCGAGCAACCACGCCTCGCTCGCCACCGCGCTGGCGTTCCTGGGACGGAAGGCCGACGCGATTCGCGAAGGGGAGAAGGCGGTGGCGATGCGGGCGAATGACGGGTTCCAGGGACCGGGAGTGCGGCTCCAGCTTGCCCACATCTACCAGCTGGTGGGCGAACCGGTCAAGGCGATCGAGCAGCTGGAGGGGCTGCTTCGGGTTCCGTATTACGTGTCCCCCGGCTATCTCCGCGCCGATCCCGCGATCGCGCCGCTGCGGAGCCATCCCCGGTTTCAGCGGCTGCTGGCCGTGGCGGATTCGCTGGCGCGTTAGGGCGACGACACGTGAGCGACAACGTTCTGAAGATCCTCTCCTCCGACGGCAATGTAGCGGAGATCCCCATGCCGCGATTCAGCTCGATCATGCTGGAGGAATCGCAGGAGGCGGCTTGGCGGGATGGGGCTGGAATCGGCCTGCGGCGGAGTCCCTCGTCATCTTCATGGTGGACTTGGCCCAGCGCAAAGTCGAGCCGCTGGTTCAGGCCGTCTTCGAAGGCCAGGCGGAGGCCCTGACCTGGCTCTAGCGGTCCCATCTCCCCCGCTTCATTCCGAACAGCGGAGGTGCGCTCCTTTTCTTGGACAGAATTCGGCCCGGTGCGACGGAGCTCAGGGCCGATGCGCCGGCACGCAGCGCCGGGCGCGCTGCTCAGGGGTAAGGACCGCGTCGATCGCCGCATGGAGCCGGATCTCCGCCTCGCGCACCCGGGCGCGGGCGGCATCGGCCTGCTGCAGGATGGCTCCGATCTGGTCCCGGGTGGCGCCGGCCTAGTGGGCGGCGCGGGCCAGCTCGGCGACATGTTTGATGAGGGCGATGTCGTCCTTCACGGCGTCCATGAAGGCGTGCTGGAGCTCGCGAATTTGCTGGATCTGCTGGTCGGTGAGCGGCGGGGGACCGTCGGGGCCGCAGGGCTTCGGCCGGTGGGCCTCGATCCAGGCGCGCTGCTCGGGGGTGTAGACTTGCCAGATGTCGCTCCGAAGCTGGGCGAACGCCGCGGCGAGCCGCACCAGGATGGGGGCGCCCCGGGCCAGGATCGCGTGAATCTCCTCCCTGCTCTTCCCCGCATCATGGGCCGCGCGGGCCTATGGAGCGTCGAGGCCAATGGCGGCGAGCCGCGGCAGCTGGATTCCCTGAGCCATGGTCCAGCCTACCAGCCCGCGTGGTCTCCGTCGGGCGCGCGCCTCGCCTTCTGGTCGGGCACCGGCGGTCAGCGCGATTTGGAGACGATCCCCGCCACCGGTGGCCCCCGCGTGAAGGTCACGAACGACGCCGCCCTCGATTGGGCGCCGGTCTGGTCGCCCGACGGCAAGTATCTCTATTTCGCCAGTGACCGCGGGGGCGCCATGGGCATCTGGCGCATCGCCGTGGACGAAACGTCGGGGCGCGTCAGCGGAGCGCCCGAGTCCGTCGCTTCGGGCGTGGATGTGAGCATGGACCTGCCGCACCTGTCGAAGGACGGCACCGCGCTGGTGTTTCGCTCGAAGATCGAATCGGTGAACCCGGCAGCAATCGCCTTCGATCCGGCGAGCGGCCGCGCCGGCGCGGTCACCCTGCTGCAGCATCGCACCGGCATTCTGGTGCCCGCCGACGTGTCGCCCGATGGCCAATGGCTGGTGCTGGTGAACGTTCCCGACCGGCACCAGGACCTCTTCCTGATGCACCCCGACGGGACCGCGCTCACGCGCCTCACCGACGACGAGGCGGCGGACTGGTTCCCCCGCTTCACGCCGGATGGCACCTCGCTGGTTTTCACGTCTAACCGGCGCGGCAGGTATGAGGCGTGGTCGCTGCGCGTCGATGGCAGCGGCCGGACCCGGCTCACCGACCTGCCGGGGGATATCACGTTTGCCATGTTCGCTCCCGACGGCAAGCGCCTGGCCGTGGCGAGGTACCCGTTTGCCGCCGCCGGCATCGGGACCGGCCCATGGCCGATGACGGAAAAATCGGCGCTTCCATTACCGGGCCTCGCGGTCGGCGACGAGCCCGAGTGAGGCCACTGGAGCATGGCTTGGGCTTGTTCGGGGTCGAAGAGGCCGCGGCGGACGAAGAGCCGGAGCATCGCCCGGCGAAACGCCTCGGTGAGCGCAGCAGTGTCATGCCCCGGCCAGCCAGGCCAGCGGACGCGGCGGTCGGCGGCCGCGTCGGTTTAGCGCACCAGCACCTGCTGGCGCACCATCAGGTCGCCCCCGTTCCGCACCTCCAGCCGCCAGACGCC
>JAYUAL010000091.1:0-5658 GCA_043741355.1 Gemmatimonadales bacterium
TACGAAGTAAAGGGCGGCCGGCCGGTCACCATCGGCATCGAGGCCGGGCAGGTGGCCCTCAAGATGGGTACCCCCCGCCCGGGGGCGAACCCGGTCAGCCCGGAGAAGATGCTCCGGAAGGCCACGGCCGAGGCGGTAATCCGGGAAAAGAACCGCCCCAAGGACCGGGAAAAGCGGCGTTAGCTACCGGACCACCGACCGAAGCTCGACCAGGTACACCAGCACCGCATCGGGAGGGACGCCCTCCCGGCCCTGAGATCCATAACCCAGCCCAGGCGGAATAACGAGTTGGCGCCGTCCTCCAGGCTTCATCCCGGGCAGCCCCAGCTCGATCCCGTCGATCACCTGACCGCTCCCGATACGCAACGCGGCGACGCTGCTGTCCACCCGAGTGGCGTCCGGAAGCCACCCCTCGACCGCTATCTCCACCGAGTCTCCTGCCGCGGCTGGCTGGCCATCGCCGGGGGCCAGATCCAGCCAAAGCAACCCGTGAGGGAGCTTGGCCATTTCCGTGATGTTGACGCCCAGATCAGCGGCGTAGTCCAGCATCTCGGGAATGGTGTCGGGGGGCGGGGGAGGGGGATTGAGGGAACTCCGCACCGATTCGACCGCCGAGCGCGCCGACGCCCCGATTTTGCAGCCAATGATGAGCGCGCCGGCGAAAGCCAGCAGGAGAGGGGTGGAGCGGGGCATGGGCCAATGCTATCCGCCACTCCCGACGGCTGGAAGGGCTCCATCTGGCGCCGCGGCTCAATCCGTGGCATTTTCGCAGCCTTCACCCCTCCAAAGGATTCGATCTGATGCGTCGTCTTGTGTCGTCCCGATTCGCGGTCGTCGTCGCCGGCGTCGCGGCCCTCGCTTGCGCCAAGGAAAAACCCGCCGAGCAGGCTGCCGTTCCGGCGCCCCCGGCGGCTCCGAACGTGGTCCATGTCGAGGCGGCCGACTATTCGTTCAAGGCTCCCGATACTCTGCGCTCCGGCGTGACCACGTTCCACATGATGAACGGTGGCAAGGAGATCCATCAGATGGTGCTGATCAAGGCGCCGCTGGCGGCGGTTCAGAAGATGGATCCGAGCGCGCCTCCTCCGGCGGATCTGGTGGTGGCCGGCGGTCCCAACGCCGCGGCTCCCGGCGGCACCGCCGAGGCCACCCTCGACCTGGCTCCCGGGGAATACACCCTCGTGTGCTTCGTCCCCGCCCCCGACGGCAAGCCGCACTTGATGAAGGGCATGGTGCGGGCGCTCACCGTGACTCAAGGGAGCAGCACCGCGGTTCTGCCGGTCCCCGACCTCACCATCAAGCTGACCGATTACGCGTTCGGAGTGGCGGACACCCTCGCCGCAGGACACCATGTGATCCGGATCGACAACGATGGTCCACAGCAACATGAGCTGGTGTTCGTCAAGCTCGAGCCCGGCAAGACGGCCGAGGACTTCCTCAAGTGGGCCGAAAAGCTCAAGGGCCCGCCCCCCGGCATGCCGATCAACGGCGCAGGGCCGATGACGGCGGGTCAGGGCAACACCGTGGCGGTGGATCTTGTCCCCGGCAACTACGCGATGGTCTGTTTCATCGGGGATGTCAAGGATAAGAAGCCCCACTTCATGCATGGCATGGTCAAGAAGATCACGGTGATGTGATCCGTTTCGGAAGGATTTCCCGCCGGGATTTCCTCGCGAGCGCCGCGTCGATTGGCGCGGCCCTCGCACTTCCCGCCCCGCTCCACGGCGACCCCTACGCACCGTTTCCGGTCCCTGCCCGCGGGCCGGCTCCTATCCGGGTGCGCGGGCGGGTCACCGCGCTGGGCCGGCCGGTACGAGGGGCGGCGGTCAGCGACGGGCTTTCCGTCGTGGCGACCGATGCCGACGGGCGCTATACCCTGATCGGCGACGGCCGCCGGCCCCACCTCGCCATCACACCGCCGTCCGGGTATGCCCTTCCGATCGGCCCGAGCGGCACGGCGCGGCTCTATCAGCCGCTGGTGGCCGATGCCCGTGGCGAGGCGACTGCGCTCTTCTCCCTGACTCCGCTCGGTCACTCCGATGAGCGCCACGGGTTCGTGGTGCTCGCCGACCCGCAGACCCAGGACGAGTACGAGATGGCGCGCTTTCAGAAGGAAACGGTGCCGGACGTACAGGCCACTGTAAAGGAGCTCGGAGAGTTGCCGCTGTTCGGCCTGTCTGACGGCGACATCATGTACGACAACCTCGGATGGTACGATGCCTATGAGGCCGCGGTGGGCCGGATGGGCCTGCCGTTCTTCCAGGTGGTCGGCAACCACGATCTCGACCTCGACGCCACCACCGACGAGGACTCCACCGCCACCTTCACTCGCCGCTTCGGCCCGCGCTACTACTCTTTCAATCGGGGCCGGATGCACTACGTCGTGCTCGACGACGTCTTCTACTACAATGGCGGTTACCTCGGCTATCTGCCCGCGGAGCAGCTGGCCTGGCTGGCTGCCGACCTGGCGCTGGTTCCGAAGGGCGGGGCGGTGGTGGTCTTCCTGCACATTCCGCTGGCGAGTTCCCTCTACGAGCGCCATGGCCTGCCCCGGCCCGCGATCGCCAATTCGGTGACCAACCGCGAGGCGTTGCTGACCCTGCTCGAGCCGTACAAAACCCACCTCATCTCCGGCCACACCCACGAGTGCGAGCACCGCACCCATGGGAAGGCGGTCGAGCACACCTTGGGCGCGGCCTGCGGCGCCTGGTGGACCGGGGACATCTGTTATGACGGAACCCCCAACGGCTACGGCGTGTTCGAAGCGGTGGGAGACGAGCTACGCTGGCGCTACAAGGCCACCGGACAGGCCGCCGACCGCCAGTGCACGGTGTATTCGGCGGGGTCCGATCCCGGGGCGCCCGAGGAGTTAGTTGCCAATGTATGGAATTGGGATCCGTCCTGGACGGTGACTTGGTACGAGGACGGCGAGCGGACGGGTGCGATGGCCCGGCGGCTTGGGCTGGACCCCATGGCAGTGCGGACCCAAACGGGCCCCGATCTGCCCAAGCGCCGCGGCTGGGTCGACCCGGAACCGACGGCCCACATGTTCTACGCGCCGGCCTCCCGCAGTGCCCGCGAGGTCCGGGTGGAAGTGACGGATCGATTCGGGAGAGTATCGACTGCAATTGTCCCACGTGGCTAGTTCCATCAACGCTCCCCCAGGGACCGCCAGGAGCAGGCACCCAGCGCGACAAATTGAAGCGGGGCAGGGGGTTGCCGCGTCGCACGGGCGCACCTTCTGGATGTGGGGGACCTTCGGACCTTGTTGATCACCCGAATCAGTGGCATTTTCAGGACAATGTCCAAGCCAGCCAGCATCACTTTTCCGAATCGGGACTACACTGGTTTCGCCGAGGAAGTGAAGGATCGGGTCGCCGCCTATTTCGAGGAGCGCGGACTGACCCGGAACGCCACACCGTCGATGGTGATCAAGACGGTGGTTCTGCTCGCGCTTACCTTCCTCCCCTACGGCCTGGCGCTCACCAACCGGTTTTCGGCTCCCACAATGCTGGGGTTCGCGGTGCTGATGGGGATCGGCTTGGCCGGTATCGGCTTCGCAATCTCCCACGACGCACTGCACGGAGCCTACTCCAAGAGTTCCCGCGTTAACGATCTGCTGGGACGGACCTTCGACCTCCTGGGTGCCAACGGCTACATGTGGAAGATCACCCACAACGTGATCCACCACACCTACACCAATATCGACGGCATCGACGAAGACCTTGCGGTATCTCCGCTGCTCCGGCTGTCGCCGGGCGCCCCGCTGCTCCGGATTCACCGCTTTCAGCACCTGTACGGCCTGGCGGCCTATTCGATGTCCACCATCTTCTGGGTGTTTATCAAGGACTTCAAGTATTTCTTCCAGAAGGACCTGGGGCCCTACAAGGACAAGAAGCATGCCCGGAGCGAATGGGTAAATCTGTGGATCTCGAAGCTGGTCTACTACGGCTGGTCGATCGTGATCCCGCTCCTGGTTCTGAACATCCCCTGGTGGCAATTCGCCATCGGATATCTCGCGATGCACCTCACCGCCGGCTTCATTCTCGGCGTGGTGTTCCAGCTGGCCCACGTGGTCGAGGGCCCGGAGTATCCGGTACCCGATGCAGCCGGCAAGATGGAAGAGGCTTGGTTGGTGCACGAAATGGAGACGACGGCCAACTTCGCGCGCTCGAGCAAGCTGGTGTCGTGGTACGTCGGAGGACTCAACTTCCAGATCGAGCACCACCTCTTTCCCAAGACCTGCAGCGTACACTATCGCGCAATCAGTACGATCGTGAAGGACGTCGCGGTCAAGTACGGCGTGCCGTACTACGATCAGCCGACGGTGATGGCGGCGGTCCGCTCCCACCTCAGAATGCTTCGGAAATTCGGGCCGGAAGCCTGGGCGGCGCGGCGAGCCGCGGAGCTGCAGGTGGCGGTGCGCTAGGAACTCGCGATTCGCTTCTCGCTACCCCGCCGCCACCGCCACGCCCTTCTTGATCGCTTCCAACACCTTGTCGCCAAACATGTCGATCTCGTCCGGCGTGGTGTAGACGTTTGGCGTGATCCGGATTCCGCTGAACTCCGGGTGCGTGATCGGCGTCATCACGATGCGGTGCTGCCCCAGCAGCCACTCGCCCAGCTTTGACATATCCAGCCCGGCGACACTGAAGAAACCTATGGCACCCGAGTAAGGGGAATCGAGCGGAGTCAGGATCCGTACCCGGTCACTCTCCGCCTGCAAACGCTTGGCCCAGCGGTCTCTGAGCCAGCGCAGCCGCGCGATCTTCCGCTCCGCCCCGATGGCCCGATGGAACGCGAGCGCCGCCGAGATGGCGTTGTGGTTGGCCGCAGGATGGGTACCGATTTCCTCATACTTGCGGATGTTGTCGTCCTGGTCGACCGCCGCCGCCATAAGCGGCCACAGCTTCTTCTGCTTGTCCTTCCGCACGTACAGAAAGCCGGCCCCGATCGGCACCAGCAGCCACTTGTGCAGGCTGGTCCCGTAGAAATCGCAGCCCAGCTCGTCGCGCTTGAAGGGGAAGTGGGCGTAGGCGTGCGCACCGTCCACGAACACCTCGATGCCCCGCGGCCGGGCAAACTCCACCAGCTCCTTCACCGGCATGATCTGGCCGGTGAGGTTGGTGATGTGAGTGACCTCGATGACCTTGGTGCGCGGCGTGACGGCCGCCTTGAACTGGTCGACGATATACTGCTGGGAGGGTGGCGGAACCTTGAACGAAACCTGCTTCAGCACGATCCCGTCGCGGCGCTCCCGCTGCTTCCAGGCGGTGATCATCCGGCCGTAATTCTGGTTGCTGACGACGACCTCGTCCCCCGCCTTGAGATCCAGTCCGAAGATCATGATCTCGTTGGACTCAGAGGCGTTGCGGGTGATGGCCATTTCCTCGAGGTCGCACCCGAAATCCCTCGCCAGGTCGCGACGGACGCTTTCGATCCGGGGCTCCAGCACCCGCCACATGTGGTCTACCGGGAGCTCGTTGCTGAACTTGAGATCCCGGATCATCTGCTCCAGCACGTGGGTCGGCGCCGGAGAGCAGCCGCCGTTGTTGAGGTTGATCATGGTGCGGTCCACGTCGAAGGCTCGCTGGATCTCGGTCCAGTAGGCCTCGTCGTCGGCGAGCTGGTCCGGGGCGCGCCCGGCAGCTGTTTCGC
>JAYUAL010000092.1:0-2361 GCA_043741355.1 Gemmatimonadales bacterium
ATGGCCGACACCGGCGTGAAGCGCCACTCCTCGTCTCGCGCCGAAGGGAAGCCGGCCGCAGCAAACCGGCCGAAGGCCTCCCGTCGGCGGGTCAGTAGCTCGGCGGGGCCTTGGCCCCCACCGTTCCGGCGGAATCGTTCGAACACCTCCGCGAGCGCCTGGGTCACGCGGGGGCACCCTCGGCGACGCCGGTCAGCCACTCGTAGCCCTTGGCCTCGAGCTCGAGTGCCAGCTCCCGGCCGCCGGATTTCACGATCCGTCCGTCGGCGATCACGTGCACGTAATCGGGGATGATGTAGTCGAGCAGGCGCTGATAGTGGGTCACCACGAGGGTGGCCCGGTCCGGCCGGCGAAGCGAGTTGACGCCGTTGGCAACGATGCGCAAGGCGTCGATATCGAGGCCCGAATCGGTTTCGTCCAGGATGGCGAGCGCGGGTTCGAGCACCGCCATCTGAAGAATCTCGTTGCGCTTTTTTTCCCCGCCGGAAAAGCCGCTGTTCACCGCACGGCTCATGATCCCGGAATCCCACTCCACCAGCTTGAGCTTCTGCTCCAGCAGGTCGAGGAAGTCCATCGGATCCAGCTCTTCCTCGCCGCGAGCCTTGCGGATGGCGTTATACGACGCCCGGAGGAAGTAGGCGTTGGTGACGCCGGTAATTTCCACCGGATACTGAAACGCCAGGAAGAGCCCGGCCTGGGCTCGCGCCTCCGGCTCCATAGCCAGCAGGTCCGCACCCTGGAAGTGCGCCGTCCCCTCGGTCACCGCATAGGCCGGGTGGCCCGCCAGCACCTGGGCCAGCGTGCTCTTCCCGGACCCGTTGGGCCCCATGATGGCGTGCACCTCGCCGGCCTGCACGACCAGGTCGATACCCTTGAGAATTTCTTTCTCGCCGGCGGCGGCCTTGAGTCCCCGAACTTCCAGCATCGCGCTCACCCGACACTCCCTTCCAGACTGACGCCGAGCAGCTTCTGGGCCTCGACAGCGAACTCCATCGGCAGCTCCTTGAAGACTTCCTTGCAGAATCCGTTCACGATCATCGAAATCGCATTCTCGGTATTGAGTCCGCGTTGCTTGCAATAGAAGATCTGGTCCTCGCCGATCTTGGAAGTGCTGGCCTCGTGCTCGACCGATGCGGTGGGGTTCTGGACGTCGATGTAGGGAAAAGTATGCGCGCCACAGCCGTTTCCGATCAGCATCGAGTCACACTGAGTGTAGTTGCGGGCGCCGTCGGCCCTGGGCAGCACCTTGACCAGACCGCGGTAGCTGTTGTTTCCCCGGCCGGCGCTGATGCCCTTGGACACGATGGTGCTTCTGGTGTTCTTGCCCATATGGATCATCTTGGTGCCGGTGTCGGCCTGTTGCCGGTTGTTGACCACCGCCACCGAGTAAAACTCACCGACCGAGTCGTCCCCCTGCAGGATGACGCTGGGATATTTCCAGGTGATGGCCGATCCGGTTTCGACCTGGGTCCAGGAGATCTTGGCCCCCCGCGACGCTTTGCCCCGCTTGGTGACGAAGTTGTAGATGCCGCCCTTGCCCTCTTCGTCTCCGGCGTACCAGTTCTGCACCGTGGAGTACTTGATCGTCGCCCCGTCCAGCGCCACCAGCTCGACCACCGCCGCGTGGAGCTGATTCTCGTCCCGCTTGGGCGCGGTGCAGCCCTCGAGGTAGCTCACCGAGGCGCCCTCGTCCGCGACGATCAGGGTCCGCTCGAACTGGCCGGTGTTCTGGGCATTGATTCTGAAGTAGGTGGAGAGATCCATCGGACAGCGCACGCCCTTCGGGACATAGACGAAGGAGCCGTCGCTGAAGACTGCGGAGTTGAGAGCGGCAAAGAAGTTGTCGCTCGCCGGCACCACCGAGCCCAGGTACTTCCGCACCAGGTCGGGGTGCTCGCGCACCGCCTCCGAGAAGGAGCAGAAGATGATCCCCATCTCGCCCAGCGCCTTCTTGTACGACGTGCCCACCGAAACCGAGTCGAAGATGGCGTCCACCGCTACGCCCGACAGGATCTTCTGTTCGGTAAGCGGAATGCCGAGCTTGGCGTAGGTCTCGAGGAGCTTCGGATCGACCTCGTCCAGGCTCCCCAGCGGCAGCTTGGTCTTGGGCGCCGAGTAGTAGATCGAATCCTGGTAGTCGATCGGCGGGTACTTGACGTTAGGCCAGTGCGGCTCGGTCATCTTGAGCCAGCCTCGATAGGCCTTGAGCCTCCATTCCAGCAGGAACTCGGGCTCGTCCTTCTTGGCGGAGATCAGCCGAACAATGTCTTCGGACAACCCCTTGGGAACGGTATCAGCTTCGATGTCGGTGACGAAGCCGTACTTGTACTCTCGATTGACCAGCGACTCTACCGGGCTACT
>JAYUAL010000093.1:0-5651 GCA_043741355.1 Gemmatimonadales bacterium
GTCGTGTTGACCGACGGCTTGCAGGAGATCAGGACCATCAGGAGACCACCGTGGATCCGAAATAGAAAGCGCCGCACTCCGGGTACCCCCATCGTGTAGTAGTAGCCGCCGACGGTGCCGCGAAAGAATCTAGAATATCATTCCGGTGCGGAGTCGCACGCCGGTGAGGCCGGGACCATCGCCCAGCTCCACGCTGAGCGCGGTGCCGGGATTCAGGATGCCGAGCCAGAACCCGAGGCCCCTCGCGGTGTGCCAGCCGCCGGGTGAATTGCCTTTGACGTAAACCCGGCCGGCGTCCGCAAATCCGAAGACCCCGACATTGAAGGGAAGCACGAGCGCGAATCGGGCCAGGAAAAACTGGAGTTCGGCGGTGCCGCTGAGCGCCGCGTCACCCGCGTAGCGCTGGGGGTCGAGGGTGCGGACCGCGCTCCGCCCGCCGATGAATGCCGCTTCCTGAAAGGGAAACTCGCCAAAGACCTTTTTGGCCCCCGCTCGGATCACCAGCTTCGGATGGGCCGGAACCGGTAGAGTGAAGTAGGCCGATGCGGCGGCGGTGAGCGCTCCGAACCCGTTGCGTACGTCCCAAATCCCGGGGTACCAGCTCCCGCCGGCGTCGATGAGTATCCCATTGCGGGGGTCCACCGACCGATCCCGCCCATCGTGGGTCAGGCTGAACCGGAGTCCGGCCTGACCGAAGCCGCCGAACCCGTAGGGACGGGTGGCCGAAATGAACCGGCCGGGTACGCTGTCCGTGCTGGTATACTGAACCACCGGCCCCACGGAGATGTCACCCCGCGCCCCAAGCGCAATTCCCACGCTGGGGTGAAGTTGCCACTGCCGCTGCCGAACCTCCGAAAAATCGGACTGATAGTCCGGGGTATCGTTGCCGAACCCGTGGAAATTGACCACTTCGATCTCGGACATCCGGGCCCGCCCGGTGAAATGCAGCCGGGACTCCTCCCTCCGTTGATCGACGACCGCCCCCACCCGGTAGCCCTGAAACTTGGTGGCGTACTCTCCGCTCACTCCGAACCGGCTGCCGTAGGGGCGCTGGCGAAATCCGTAGTAGTATTTGTTCAGCGCCACGCGGAACAGCAGGCCGATGTCCCCTTCGGAGCTCACGGCAAAGCCGGGAGCGATCCGGCCCCCGCGATCGCGTGGCGGTGCCACCATCTTTCCGCTCTGCTTGACCCACGGGCGCCGGTTCCAGGTCGAATCCGGCCCGTACTCGACTCCACTCACGGCGCCGCCATCGTATCGACGCGTCGGACCCGGTTCCCCGTGCACGCGGGAGGAGTCGATCAGGCGGTTGGTGCCGTTGCCGCCGATGATCCAGACCGGAATGCTCCGCCCGGCGCTGCCGGTGACCAATGCGCTATCGTCGCCTCCGTGGAGATAGAGCCGGATCTGGTCGGTTTCTTCCGGGTTGAAGCGCCGCCGAAAGTACGGCGCTCGGTCTCCCGATCGAAGCTCGACCTCGACCGAGCCATCGTCGTGGCGGGTGATGGCCGCCCGGTCGGCGGAATCGGTGGCGTGGATGTCCTGGACCAGCGCGAGGTAGCGATAGAACCGGGTCGCGATATCGGGAATCTGGTCGCGGCGGGCCTTGAGAATGGCGGCAAGCTCCGGCGCCTCGCCCAGAAATTCGACCGGCATGGCGCCCACCGCAGCGTCGATCGCCGAATCGGTTAGCCGGCGCTTCAGGTCCTCGGCCACCGAATCCCAGACCGGCTTCTCGAGGCCGCCCAGGAGGCGCCGGTCGAATTCCAGGGCGTTCCAGGTCAGGCCGCGGATGCTGGGGTAGGTGGTCCGGAAGGTCATCACATTGGGCGATACGATTCCCATGGCCTTGACGATCCCCCCATGGGAAATGAAGGGCTTGTCCCGATCCCGGGGAATCGGCACCCAGGACGGTGTGGTGCTGGAATCGAACCGGGCCCATTTCCACTGCCCGGGGTGGCGGTCCCAGTCGTTGAGGAGCATGTCCATCAGCCGCGCCTTGAGGAAGGCGCGGCCGTCGGCGCGCCGGGCCGGATCCCGGTCGAGTTTTTTCAGGAGCGTGTCGCTGTCGATGATCTCGGCGGCGCCGGCAAACCCGGGTGCGCTCTCCGGCGTGCTGGGATAGCGCTCGATCATGCCGAGCCGACCGGCGAACTCCTCGCGGAATTCCCCCAGCAGCGAGTCGTTGGGCAGGGCGGCAAGGGTCGGCGTGGCATGCAGCACCCCGGCGGCATCGAGCAGCGGCGCCGCCACCACGGCGCCCGCCGGATGCTGGGCGCTCACCTGATTGCGGGTGATTTTCTCCACGATGGTTTTCTCGAATCCCGCCGGTATGGTCACCTTGTCCTTGTCGACCAGGCGGAATACGTAGTCGCTCCCGTCCGCGGCCGTGAACCGGAGCGACTTGGTCTGATTTCCTCCGCCCCGCTTGAGGGGGCGCAACCCGCCGGCAAACCGGCGGAGGTCCAGAACCGGCACCTTGATGGGCGTGGCCCAGAGATCACGGTAGGTAGCACCGTAGAGAAACCGGTGCAGGCGGCTCCCCTGGTACCGCGTGCCGGGGGCCAGCACGACCGAATCGGGTCCCGCGCCAAGAACCGGCCGGGCCTGGCCCGCTGCGGCGGCGGGCAGGAGCGCCAGCAGAGCGGCGGCGAGACAAGACTTCATCTGATGGGGAGGGCGAAGGAACGCGGCGTGATCAGGGCCAACGATACAGCGTGACGACGGCAGGTCTCCGGACTCCCTCGTCGCTGATGATCAAGATGCTGTCCCGCGTGATCGCCACGCCTTCGGGCATTTCGTGGATTCCGGGAAGCGGGCGGGACATGAGCACTGCCCCGCCCGGGCTGATTTCGATCAGGGCCCGCTGCTGGGACGCGATCAGCACGTAGTTACCCGTGCTGGGATCGACCGTGATGTCGGAGGGGTGGATCACCTTCCACCCGTTGGAGCCGGCCGCCTGATCGAGCGGCACCGTGAGCATCGACAGCCGGGGCCCGCTTCCTTCCTCGAGCTTCCAGCGGTAGATCACCAGGAAATCCTTGAGCTTCTTCGACGCGACCCGCTTGCAGGCGAGCAGCAGCGAACCGATGGCCGGGTCGAAGGCCACCCCCTCGAACTCGCACTCCTTGCCGAGATGGGTGTCGTGAACGGTATAGTCGACCCGCGCCCCCGCGGCGCCTTCCTTGAATTCGTAAAGCCTGCCATTGCTGGCCAGCAGGAAAATCCGGTCGCCGGCGACGGTGATCCCTTCGAAATCGGCCTGGACCCGGTGTTTCGTTCCCAGCACAAACTGTTTGACCACCACACCGCGGCGGTAATCGATTTCCGACACCGTCCCCCGCTCGTCGTCGTGGGCGAGCAGCCGCTGGTCGGGCGTCAGCGCGAGCCCGGAGATTTCCGAAAGCGGCGGCGGCAGCACCCAGCGGCCCACCGGTTTGGTATGGTCGGCGCCGGAGTCGGGGCTGGCCAGGGCCTGGGCCAGCCGGGCACCGCGCGCCGCGAGCCGCGCGCTGTCGGCGGTCTGGCCCGGCGCGGGACGGCACCCGACCCCGGTGAGCGCGGCCGCGAGGAGGACCGCGGCGGCGCAGGTCCGTTTCACTTCTCGGCTGCTTCCGCCGCTTCGAGAAACGAGGCGTCCAGTTCCGCGTCGGCGCCGAGGATGGTGTCCTTGGCCTTGGCGCGTACCGTGGTCAGCAACACGTCACGGGTGGTCGACTTCCGGAGTTTCACCAGGTAGTAGAGCTCCGACGGTTTGCCGGTATTGGTGACGACCTCGTCGAGCCGCCAGCGTCCCACGATCTCGTCCAGCGCCTCCGCGATCCGCTCCTGGGCCTCGGTCAGCTTTTCGGTGGTGATCGAGAGGATGGCGTTGTAGCGGGCCTTCTTTTTCTGGGGTCCGAGAATTTTGCGGATCCGGTCGAACCGCTGCGCCAGGGCCTGGGCCTGCTTCTGATCCAGCGCGAGCACCAGATCGCGGTCGGGAATCTTGCCGTTGGTCCCCGAGTCGGCCAGCTGGGCCAAGGGCTCGGCCCATTGGGATGTCGCGGTCGGCTCCAGCACGTTGCGGCCGAAGTCATACCGCCAGGTGAGGATCAGCAGGAAGTTGAAGATGACCGACACCAGCGCCGCCACGATAAGAGTCTCGACACCCGCCGCGAACCCCACCGCGATCGCCAGGAAGATGAAGACCACGTCCCGGGCGTCGCGGAGCGTGGTGCGGAACCGAACCGCCGCCACCACGCCGGCCAGACTGAACGCCAGAGCGAGGCTGTTCTGAACGATGAGCACGATGCCCGCGACCACCAGTGGCAGGAACAGCAGGGTCTGCGCCACCGACTGGTTGTGGGTCTTGTTGGACCGGGTCGACATGTAGACCCAGGAAACCGGGAGCATCAGCACCAGGGTTCCCAGCAGAATGATCGAAGTGCGGAGGGTGAGCTCGAGCCGCGGCGGCAGGTCGGTTACCGAGTTCGATACCGGCTCCGAGGCCAGCCCGTCCTGCAGGAGTTGGGGCGCCAGAAGGAGCTCTCCCGCGTCCTTGCCTCCAAACACCCGATCGGCCACCGGGAACAGCTCGACCAGCGCAACGACCAGCCCGCCTAATACGACGTAGTAGGCCACCAGCCGCCGGACCGGCCGGTCGGAGCCGAGCGTGAGGACATCCATCATCTTCTTGAAGAAGCCCATGCGGCCATCCTCTAGCCGGCTCGGCCCGCCCCGGAAATCCACCCAGGCGACCGGCCCCGACCGGAAAAGAAAGTGTATCGAATAGACCTGCCGATTGTAACGACGTTCTCAAACGATTTTCATACACAACAAGTGGACGATTTTCAGTCCATTGCACAAACTAGAACGGGAACCCGAAGCCCGCAACGATCCGGGCGCCTTCGTTCGACTGGTTCGGTGCGCCGGCCCCCACGAAGAGCACACTGCCCCGGCTCAGAAACGACAGCCAGATGCCGCCTCCGAACGAGGAGTGCAGCCGGTCCGACTTCTCGCCCTTCCGGTACACCCGGCCTCCATCGGCGAAGCCGAACACACCCTGTTCTCCGGGAATGAGGATCTGGAGCCGGGTGAGCGGCAGCCGGATCTCCGCCGAGCCGTATACGGCCGCGTCACCGGCAAAGCGGTCGGGACGATAGCCCCGGAGAGTGCGCACCCCGCCCAGCCGGGCCGTCTCGAAGAAGGGAACCTTGCCGAAGGTCTTGATGCCGCCGGCAAACAGGGTGAGCGACGGACGCCAGGATCCTCGCGGCGCCACCGTCAGCGAGGCTTCTCCCTGCACCCGCCCCATCGTCTCTTTCACGTCCCATGCCTTCGGGAAGGCGCTCGCCTTCACCGCCAGATAGACGCCCTTGGTGGCGAAGCCCGGGAAGTCCCGCCCGTCGATCACGAGCTCGGTGGTGAGGCCCACCATACCGAAATCTCCGGTGCCGTACGGCCGGTCCACGGCGATGAACCGGTCGCGATTGGGCCGCTTGCCGAGATTGGTCTGGGACCAGCCCACTTCGGGGCCGATGC
Organism: Gemmatimonadales bacterium; assembly: GCA_043741355.1. GTDB lineage: Bacteria > Gemmatimonadota > Gemmatimonadetes > Gemmatimonadales > GWC2-71-9 > JABFSM01. The sequence goes on from JAYUAL010000093.1 coordinate 5,524, forward strand.
TGAATGAGTTTCTGGTCCCGAAGCGGGAGCCGATCCGGAATCCCAGCGCGAACTGGTTCTGATTCAGCTTGAAAAACTTGACCGGCTGGCCGTTCTGCGAGGTCTCGTTGCCGAGGCCGTACCAGCGC
>JAYUAL010000094.1:0-2354 GCA_043741355.1 Gemmatimonadales bacterium
GGGAGGCCCGGTTTCAGCGGTTTCAGGACACCGCGCGCTTGTCGAAGGTCCGGAGACCCAGCGCCATGAAAATCCCGCTGATCAGTACCAGCGCGCCCGCCACCACGGGGAGCGACATGTGCGGCAACCCGGGGGTCAGGACGCCCCGCATGCCCTCCGAGACGTATACCAGCGGATTGACCAGCACCAGCACCTGTACCACCGGCACGGCGGCGAGCGCCTTCCAGGGATAGTAGGCGCATCCGAAGAAGATCATGGGCGCGACGATCAGCCCGAACATGAGGCCGATCTGCTCGCCCTTGATGGCGGTGCCGAGCAGGAGGCCGAAGGCGGAGAAGGCGAAGGCGCCGAGCAGCGTCATCACGATCACCAGACCGAAATGGGCAAAGTCGAGCCCGGCGATCGGGCCCATGATGAGCCGCGCCACCGGCAGCACGAACAGCGCGGCGATCACTCCCTGGACGGTACCCGCGAGCACCTTTTCCAGCGCGATCACCCAGGTCGGCACCGGCGCCAGGAGTCGGTCCTCGATTTCCTTGGTCCAGCCGAAGTCGGCCACCATCGGCAGCGCCACCGCCTGCACGCTGGCGAAGGCCAGGCTGACGCCCAGCACACCGGGAAGCAGTGCACCGGTGTAGCCGCGCTGGACGAAGCCCATCCTGGGCAGCAGGTATCCGAAGACGATCGTAAACATGATCGGCTGCAGCGTGGTGCGGAGCAGGAAGAAGGGAAGCTCCCGCGACACTACGTGCACGTCGCGGCGAACCAGGGCGCCGAACACCTTCCAGGGTGAGGGATTCAATCGAGTTTTCTCCCGGTGAGCGAAACGAACAGCGTCTCGAGGCTGGGCGGCGTGAGCCGGATGTCCGTGGGCGATCGGCCCGCCTGCCCGGCGGCCCGGAGGATTCCCGGAATCGCCTCGCCGGCGCGCTCGGCGTAGACGGAAAGCTCGTTGCCCTTGACGGCGGGACGGCTCAACCCGGGGAGGGCCTGAAGGGCGGACAGCATGGGCGCGGCATCGCCATCGAGCGTCACCTCGATCAGGGTACCGCCCGGCGCGCGCGCCTTGAGCCCCGTCGGAGTATCGAGCGCCAGCAACTTGCCGTGATCCACGATCGCCAGCCGGTCGCAGAGCCGGTCGGCCTCTTCCATGTAATGGGTGGTCATGATGATGGTGCGGCCCTGGTCGTGCAGGGAGCGGAGCACCTCCCAGAGCGCCAGGCGAGCCTGGGGGTCGAGGCCGACCGTGGGCTCGTCGAGAAAGAGGATTTCGGGCTCGTGAATCAGCGCGCGGGCGATCATCAGCCGCTGCTGCTGTCCGCCGGAGAGCTGATCGACCTTGGACTCGCCCCGATCGCCCAGGCCGAGCTGGTCGAGTAGCGCCTGGGCGCGGGGCAACGAGGTGGCGCGCGGAATACCGAAGTAGGCGGCGTGAAAGATCAGATTCTGGATCGCGGTGAGCTGGCGGTCCGGATTGGGGCGCTGCGGCACCACGCCGATCCGCTGCTTCACGGACACCGGGTCGGCGCTGACGTCGATCCCCGCCACCGCGGCGCTGCCCGAAGTGGGGCGGACCCGGGTGGTGAGGACCCCGATGGTGGTGGTCTTGCCGGCGCCGTTGGGGCCCAGCAGGCCGAAGAACTCGCCCGGTGGCACTTCGAGGTCGAGGCCGTCAATGGCCAGGATCTCACGATTGCCCGAGGCGACCGTCGCCGGGACATTGACCGGTCCGATGTGGGGACCCTGGGGGCCACGCCGCCGAACCGGCGGCGCGGGATAAACCTTCCGGAGGGCGCGGGTCTGAATGGCGGGGGGCATGGGCTATAAGGTAAGAGGGGAGCGGGGAGCGGGGAGTGGGAAAGCCCCGGGGTATCCCTCAGCCGCACCCGATCAATTGCAGAAGCACGACCCCCCGTTGCAGAAGCAGTTGCCACCGCCCGAGGTGAACCGCGGATTCACGATATTGTTGAACTTCGATCCAAAAGTGTAGCTCAGGCCCATGAACGCATTGTAGAAGTAGGAGGTCTTCAGCTGCTTCAGCCGCAACAGCCTCTCTTCATCCGAGATCCCCGCCTTCTCGAGAGAGAGTTGGTCGCGGACCCGGGAGTAGCTGCCAAAGATGTCGAGGTTGAGCCCTCGCACGATCCGGATGCTGCATCCGGTAGAGAGCCTGAGCCGGTTCTTGGACCAGTCGTTCAGGTAGTTTGACCCGGTGAGTGAGGCATTGACCGAGCCCCAGGGCTGGGTAGCCTCCAGCGACGCCGTCAGGGTGTGAATCGGCCGGGTTTCCTTGAGCCGGTTGAAGATGGTGGTGTCCCGGTAGTTCGCGTAGGCCATTCCGAGCGAATAGACGA
>JAYUAL010000095.1:0-2354 GCA_043741355.1 Gemmatimonadales bacterium
CGGCGGCACGGTGCTCGACGGCACCGGCGCCCCCGGCTTCCGGGCGGACGTCGCGGTCAAAGGGGATCGCATCGTCGCGGTGTCGCGAACCGCGATCCCGCGCTCGCGAGCCGCACGGGTGATCGACGCCGCCGGGCGCACTGTCTCGCCCGGCTTTATCGATCTCCACGCCCACAACGAAAACATCTTCCGGCTGCCCGACGCCAAGAGCCGGGTGATGCAGGGCGTCACCACCACGCTGGGTGGACCCGACGGAGGCGGGCCCTACCCCTTCGGCGCCTACCTCGCCCGGGCCGAGCGGGAAAAGCTCGGCATCAACATCGGCTGGCTCACCGGGTTCGGGAGCATCAGGCAGGCCGTGCTCGGCATGAGCAGCCGCGCGCCTAACCCGGAAGAGCTGGCCCGGATGCAGCGGATGGTGGGTGAAGCGATGCACCAGGGCGCCTTCGGGATTTCGACCGGGCTCTTCTACGTGCCGCAAACCTACTCCAAGACCGACGAAGTCATCGCGGTCTCCAGAGTGGCGGCGGACTCCGGCGGCATTTACACCTCGCACCTGCGCAAGGAAGGCATCGGCGCGCTCGAGGGGGTCGGAGAGGCGATCCAGATTGCGCGGGAGGCGCACATCCCCGTGGTGCTGACCCACCACAAGGTGATCGGCAGGGCGATGTGGGGAAAAAGCGCGCTCACGCTGGCGCTGCTGGACTCGGCCCGCGCCGCCGGGCTGGACGTCATGGCGGACGTCTATCCCTACGACGCCAGCTCCACCGGATTCGGCGTGCTGGTGCCCGCGTGGGCCATGGCGGATGGGGACACCGCCTTCGCGCGGCGGGTCAAGGATCCGGTGCTCCGGGACAGCATCATCAAGGGCATCATCGACATCCTCGACAACGATCGGGGCGGCGGGGACCTCCACCGGCCCCAATTCGCGAGTGTGAGCTGGAAGCCCGACCTCAACGGGCGCACCCTATGGGATTGGGCGGTGGAGCGGGGCGTTCCCACCACCAGCGCCGGCGCGGCGCCCCTGGTCATAGAGGGCGTGCTCAACGGCGGCGCCAGCATGGTGTTCCACGTGATGGACGAGGGGGATGTGCAGCGGATCCTCAAGCATCCCTGGGCCGCCATCGCGTCCGATGGAGCGCTGTCGGCCCCGGGCACGAGCGTGCCGCATCCGCGGAACTACGGAACCTTTCCGAGGGTGCTGGGCCGTTACGTCCGCGAGCTCCACGTTCTGACGCTCCCCGAGGCGGTCCGCAAAATGACCTCGCTGCCGGCGGCACGGATGGGGCTCACCGACCGGGGCCGGATCGCCGAAGGGATGCTGGCCGACCTCGTGGTCTTCGACCCGGCGACGGTGGCCGACAAGGCCACCTACACCCAGCCGCATCAGTATCCTGTCGGGATCGACTACGTGGTGGTGAACGGCCAGGTCGAAGTCGACGGCGGGACCTTCACCGAGGCCCGCGCCGGGCGGGTGCTTCGCCACGTCCCGACGCATGGCGGAGCGGCGCCACAGCAGGGTGCGCCCGCGGCGCCGGTGGCGTTCGTCAATGTCAACGTGGTTCCGATGGATCGGGAGCGGGTGCGGCCCAACTGGACCGTCGTGGTGCAGGACGGCCGGATCGTGGCGCAGGGCGCCGAGGCGGATGTAAAGGTGCCCGCGGGCGCCACCCGGGTGGACGGCCGGGGGAAATACCTGATCCCCGGTCTTGCCGAGATGCACGCCCACATTCCGCCGGGGAACGCGACCGACGAGGACATCACCCGGACCCTGGAGCTCTGGGCGCTCAACGGCGTTACCACGGTGCGCGGGATGCTGGGCACGCCGCGGCATCTGGTGTTCCGGGATCGCGCCGCGCGCGGCGAGATCCTCTCACCGCGAATCGTCACCTCGGGTCCTTCGTTCAGCGGTGGGTCGGTGCCGAGCCCGGATTCGGCGGTGCGGATGGTGCTGGCGGAGAAGGCGCTGGGGTACGACTTCCTCAAGATCCACCCCGGAGTCTCCCGCCAGGCGTTCGATTCCATGGCGGCGGCTGCCGGCCGGGCCGGGATCCGTTTTGCGGGACATGTGCCCCTCGCGGTGGGTCTGGCCCGTGCCATCGAATCCGGGTACTGGAGCATCGACCATCTGGATGGCTTCATCGAGGCGATGGCGGTCGATGGCGCGCCCACCACGCCGCAACAGGACGGCTTCTTCGGGCTGCCGCTGGTCAACCGGCTCGACGAATCCCGCTTGCCCGGGCTGGTCGCCGCCACCAGGGCCGCCGGCGTCGCCATCGTGCCCACCGAATGGTTTTTCGAATCGGTTGTGGGTGACGAGTCGGTGGAGCAGCTTCTCGAGCGTCCCGGCGTGC
>JAYUAL010000096.1:0-12981 GCA_043741355.1 Gemmatimonadales bacterium
GCCGCCTTGATCGTGTCCGGCACCGTGCGACGGCGGTATGCGCCGATCGACACCAGAGGCACCCCCGGTTTCCGCCCGATCAGCAGATCCACGCCAGGCAGCTCGACGTGCAGCACTCCTGAAGTGATTGCCCCGCGCACCGGCACCGGGGCCGGTATCGCCGGGGCCGGGGGGGCGATCGGGTCGGGCGGGACCGATCCGGGCTTCCCGAAGGCGCCGCGCAGCAGCTCCGGAGTGAGCTCCGGCTCCGCCGCCTCGGGAAGAAACCCGACCGCGGCGACGGCATCGGGCGCCAGCCACTCGTGGGCGACCCGCCGCACATCGTCCCCGGTGACTGCGAGCAGACGCTGGTACTCCTCGTCGAGCAGGTGCACTCCGCCCAGCGCCTCGGCGGCGGCGAGGGCGCCGGCCCGGCCTTCGACGGTCTCCAGGCGCCGGGCCCAGCGCGCCCGGAGCAAACGCCTGACCCGGAACAGGTCGTCGCTCGACGGGCCCGGAGTGCGAAGGCGCGCCACGCTGCCCGCGATGCCTTCGAGTGCCTCCGACAGCCGGGAGGCGTCCAGCTCGGCGGCGACCGAGAAGATTCCCACCTCGGTCGGCGAGTAGTGCCAGGCGCCGACCGACATCACGTGCCCCGGGGCCCGCAGTGAGCGATAAAGCCAGCTCGCCCGGCCCGCGCCCAGGACGGCGGCGGCCACGTCGAGCGCGGCGGCGTCCGGGTGCAATGCAGGAACGCCCCGCCAGCCCACCACCAGGTCGGCGCGGCGCACATCGCCCCGCAGGGTGCGGGCGCGGACCTCGCGGTGCGGCGGCTCCTCGGGAGAAGGATCCCGGGCCGGGGCGGCGGCGGGCCACCCGCCGAAGCATTCCCGCGCGGCGTCCAGGGCCAGATCGGGATCGAGGTCGCCGGCCATGGAGACGATGGTGCGCTCCGGCACATAGCGGGAGCGGTAGTATCCGGCCAGATCGGCGTGGGACAGTGCGGCGAGGTGGGCCTCGGTACCGATGCGCCAGCGGCGGATGCGGTGCGCATCGAACAGCAGCGCGGCCAGCGTCTCCGAGGCCACCGCCGACGGCGTGTCGAGTTTGCGGCGGGCCTCCTCGATGATCACCCGGAGCTCACGGCGAAGCTCCTCCTCGTCGAGAGTGCTTCGGCGCAGCGCGTCGGACTGGAGGTCGAGAGCGACGGCGAGCGAGCCGGCCGGCAGGACCGCGTAGTAGGTGGTGTGGTCGTAGCTGGTGGCCGCGTTGAGGTACCCGCCTGCGGCCTTGGTTTCCTGCGCGATCTGCCCCACCCCGCGGGTCGGAGTGCCCTTGAACAGCATGTGCTCGAGCACATGGCTCACGCCCAAAAGGCGATCGGGCTCATCGAAGAATCCGGCCCGAACATGGCTCACCACCGCCACCGCGGGCGCCGTAGGATCGCGCTGGACCAGCAGGGTCAGGCCGTTGGGAAGCACCAGGCGGCGCACACCCTCGGTCCAGCGGAGGGTCACTGCACGATCCGAAGGACTCCCGCTTCGGCACTCCCGCGGATGAAGGCTTCGGCGTCGGTGAGCGGAATGATCACGCCGGTCTCTTCCTGGCTGCGCCGGGCCTCGCCGGCCATGAATTCCGAGAGCGAGAGCTGCACCCCGTCGCGCTCGTCCGCCTTGAGCTGGAGCAGAATCTCGTCCCAGGTGCCTCGCAGCGTCGTCCCGGCGAGCGTGGTGATCTGGTGCGGCTCACTGCGTCCGTGCTTGCGCTGCATGCCGGGCAGATCCTGGATCAGCGCGCCGAACAGCTCGAGCTGGTTGGGGTCCCGCACGGTGCCGTCAAGCTGCTGGGCCTCGATCTCGGCGAGGAGATCCTCGGTCGGATCGGGCTCGGGGGCGAGCTCACCCAGGCGGCCGAGCCAAGGCGCCAGCTCGAGATCGTCGTCGGCGAGGCGATAGAGGGTCTTCTTGAGCTCGACGGTTCGCCAGAGCCCGAGCTCGTCGAAGTGATCCTCGGGCTCGGTCTTCTCCAGGTGCTTGAGCGCGGCCCCGCTCTCGCCCCGGTCGTACAGCATGTTGGCGAGGTAGATTCGCGCCTCGGAGTATTTCGGATCGATCGCGAGGGTGCGGCGCAGCCAGAAAAAAGCCCCACCGTCGCGCCCCAGACGGTGAGACACGTAACCCAGACACGCCGCGGCCTCGGCGCACTCCGGCTCGGCGGTCTGGGCCAAATCGAAAAATCGATACGCTTGCGCGAGCATTCCGCTGCGGAACAGCGCCCGCCCCGCCTGCAGCATCATCTCATGATCGTCCTGAAATCCGAGCGCGAGCAGCCGCTCGAAGCTGACCAGCGCGCCGCGCTGATCGCCGACGGCGAGGAGCGCCTCTCCCATGCCAGCGAGCGCATCTTCATGGTCACTGTCGAGCGAGAGCGCGTGTTCGAAGGCGCGCCGGGACCACGCAAATTCTTCGCGGGCGAGATAGGCGTAGCCCATCCCGATATGGAGTTCCACCGCGCTGGGGTAGAGGGCGAGACCGTCTTTCAGGGTCTCCAGAGCTTCGTCGTACCGTCCTTGGTTGTAGAGTTGGTGGGCTTGTTCATCGAAGTCGTCGGAGCTGAGAAAGGCATCCGACATCCGGTGGGCCTCCCGAGGGGGTTATGTAAACATATGAGGCGACAGGGCTTGGGACAAGGCCCGCAAGCAATGGTCGGGGGAGGTGACCGGTGCCATGGACGGCTCAGCCGCAGCCCTGGTTCGCCAATCGGGTGACCCGGATCCGCTGCGTCACCAGGCTCCGGATGCCCCGCCGAATCGGACCCCTGGCATCGATGCTGCCGGTGACGGTGATGGTGCGATCCCACCGGACCGGTCCGCGCCGGCGATCCCAGGTCAGCGTCCCTTCCTCCACGCTTTCCCGGCGCATCGGTACCTCGAGGGTGTCGTTCACGGTGCCGGTGGTATCGGTGCGTGCCTTGGCGCTCCAGCCATAACGCGCGTCCCGGGCCGAAGCAATCTTGAGAACACGGGGAGCGAGCGGCGGGAAGAAGTCACCCAGCACTCCACGCAGGTCCGCAATCTCGGCCACTTCGTCGGGAATGAAGGGCACCTGGACGCCGGCATATCGTCCCTCGGCGGTCAGGGTTCCCCGCCAGCGTCCCCCCAGCATTCCTTCGGCATCGGGCGCCATACGCCCCTCCGGACCCTGCCGCCAGACGGTGAGCGAATCGTACCAGGCGGTGAGCACGATGCCCGTATCGCTCCGGACCGCCTGAACGACCAGCAGCCCATCCCGCCCGGCTGTTTCCTGCCGGAGCACCGCGCCGGACTCGCTCCGGATGTCGGTGCGCACCTCTTCCCGGAAGGCGGCGCACTCCAGCATCTCCGCGGCGTAGCGCGGTGCGGCCCCCTGCGGCGTGGCGGCCAGCAGCAGCGCGAGAAGGATCGGAGTCTGGCGCCCTGGAACGGCGGCGGATAGCATGGAACGGATCATCACGCTGAAAAGTGGGTCCCTTTCCCGGGAGAGTCCATGCGTCGCGCCGCCAGCTTCGTTCTGCTCGCCTTGCTTGCGTCAGGAAGCGAAACCGCCCCCGCGCAATTCGCGCCCCAGCGAATCCTGATCCGCGCCGGCCGGCTCATCGACGGTCTGAGCCAGGAGGTCCGTATCGACCAGGGAATCGAAGTGGTCGGCGAACGGATCACGGCGATCGGGCCCTGGGCGGAGCTATCGGCCAGACCGGGGACCCGGGAGGACATCGATCTATCGAAGATGACCGTCCTGCCGGGACTGATCGACGCGCACACCCACGTGCTCCTGCAGGGGGACATCACCGCGGCCGATTATGACGAGCAGCTCCTCAAGGAATCGATTCCTTACCGTACCATTCGGGCGACGATGGCGGCGCGAACCGCGCTGATGAACGGTTTCACCACGCTGCGGGATCTCGAGACCGAGGGCGCGATGTATGCCGACGTCGACGTGAAGAACGCGATTGCGAGAGGCGTCATTCCCGGTCCCAGGATGTTCGTGTCCACCCGGGCCATGGCGCCGACCGGGATGTATCCGCTCTCCGGTTACTCCTGGGAGCTCCGGGTGCCGGAGGGGGTGCAGATCGTCGACGGGCCCGACGCCATCCGCAAGGCGGTGCGCGAGCAGGTCAAGTACGGCGCCGACTGGATCAAGTTCTACGCCGACCGCTCCTACTACCTGGGCGACGACGGGCGGCTCCGGAGCCGGGTGAATTTCACCGAAGAGGAAATGAAGGCGCTGGTGGACGAGACCCACCGGCTGGGCCGCAAGGTGGCCGCGCACGCCATGGCATGGGACGGCATCGACGCGGCGCTGCGCGCCGGCGTCAACAGCATCGAGCACGGACACGGGATGACCCCCGACCTCGTGGACCGCCTGGTGAAACAGGGTGCCTACTGGTGCCCGACCATCTACGTGGGGCAATACGTCGCACCCGGCCGGGGCGGCGTGTGGCCCCGGATGGTGGAGCTGGTGCGGGCCGCCTTTGGGGAAGCGCTCCGGCGGGGGGCCGGAGACCAGATCGCGTACGGCACCGACGCGGGCGGCTACCCCTGGACCGAGAACCAGGCGCGGGAGCTGTCTATCATGGTGGAGTACGGCATGACGCCGATGCAGGCGATTCGCGCCGCGACGGTCAACGCCGCGAAGATGCTGGATATGGGTGCCGAACTCGGCGGCGTGGGGCCGGGGCACTATGCCGACCTGATCGCCGTGGCGAATGACCCGCTCAAGGACATCCAGGAGCTCCAGCGGGTCAGGTTCGTAATGAAAGGCGGAGTAGTCTACTCTGCGCTCATGAACGGATACCGGTGATCGTGGGGCGGATCGAAGGTTTCCTTGATCGAGCGGGGTGACACCCAGCGCTGCAGATTGAGCACCGAGCCGGCCTTGTCGTTGGTACCGCTGGCTCTCGCTCCGCCGAACGGCTGCTGGCCGACCACGGCGCCGGTCGGCTTGTCGTTGAGATAGAAATTTCCCGCCGCGAACCGGAGCACCGCCGTTGCCTCTACCAGGGCCCTCCGCTCCTGCGCGAAGACGGCGCCGGTCAGCGCGTATGGACTGGTCGAGTTCACCAGACCCAGCGTGGCCTTCCAGGCCTTGTCCGGGTACACGTAGACGGTGAGCACCGGGCCGAAGAGCTCTTCGCACATGGTGCGGTACTGCGGGTCCTTCACCTGGATCAGCGTCGGCTCGATGAACCAGCCTTTCTTGTCGTCCGTGCCTCCGCCCGCCAGGATGGTCACCCCGCGATCCTTCCGGGCCCGCTCCAGGTAACCGGAGATCTTGGCGAACGACTTCGCGTCGATCACCGCGCCCATGAAATTCCGGAAGTCGGATACGTCTCCCATGCGGAGCTCCGAGATCATCTCGATCGCCCTCCGCTTCACGGCCGGCCAGAGGCTCTGCGGAACGTACGCACGGCTCGCCGCGCTGCACTTCTGGCCCTGGTACTCGAAGGCGCCTCGCACCATCGCCACCACCAGCGCCTCGGGATCGGCGCTCGGGTGGGCCAGGATGAAGTCCTTGCCGCCGGTTTCTCCCACCAGCCTCGGATACGAGGCATACTGCTCCAGTCGTGACGCCACGCCCTTCCACAAGGTCTGGAAGACCGCGGTCGAACCGGTGAAGTGAATACCGGCCAGGCCGCGATCGGCGAGCACCCGTTCGCTGATCTGCCGGGAATCGCCGGGAACGAAGTTGATGACTCCGGGCGGCAGGCCCGCCGCTTCGAGGAGCCGCATCACCATGTAGTTACTGAGCGCCGCGGTGGCCGCGGGCTTCCACACGACGGTATTCCCCATGAGCGCCGGCGCGGTGGGCAGGTTGGCGCCAATCGCGGTGAAGTTGAACGGCGTCACCGCGTAGACGAAGCCTTCCAGAGGGCGGTGCTCCATCCGGTTCCACATGCCCGGCGATGAGATCGGCTGCTCCGCGTAGATCCGCTCGGCGAAATGGGCGTTGAACCGGAAGAAGTCGATCACCTCACAGGCCGAATCGATTTCCGCCTGGAACACCGTCTTGCTCTGGCCCAGCATCGTGGCCGCGTTCAGCGTCTGCCTCCAGGACCCCGCCAGTAGGTCGGCCGCCTTGAGGAGAACCCCGGCGCGGTCCTCGAAGCTCCAGCTCGCCCATTCGCGCTGGGCCCGCTTGGCCGCGGCGATCGCCGCCGCAATGGCACGCCCGTCGGCCTGGTGGGTGTCGGCCAGGTGGTGGGAGTGGCGGTGCGGCGAGACCACCTTCACCGTCTTCGCGCTTCTGATGTCCTGGCCGTTCACGATTACCGGGATTTCGGTGACCGCGCCGCCCAGCCGCTTGAGCTCGGCCTTGAGAGCGGCGCGCTCGGGAGTTCCCGGCGCATAGCTCAGGATCGGCTCGTTGCGCGGGGCGGGAATGTTCGGGGTTCCGTTCATGCGATCTTCCTCTGGTGTGGTGTACCTGTCGCCTCTTAGCCTCTTAGCCTCTTTGCTAGCCACCAATCTATCTTCATCGAATTCGGTCCGTTCCCACGAACATCGGCTCCGGAAGGAGGCGGAATCCCGCCCGCGCCAGGATGGCGCGTCCCTCCGCCGAAAGGACAAAGTGCGCAAAGGAGCGCGCCAGCTCCGGATGCGGCGCGCGGGTGGGAATAGTGAGCGCATACACGATCGGCTCGCCCCGGAAATCCAGGGAGTCCGTCGCCCCGGGCCTGGATCCCGACAGCCGCACCCCGGCCTGGGCGTACCAGCCCGCCAGCTTTGGATCGCTCAGATCGACTTCCGGGGGAAGCGTCACCCACTTGAGCCCGGCCGTCTGGGCCAGCGACCGGTAGCTCCAGGCGTAATCCAGTTCGCCGGCCTGCAGCAGCCCGGTGAGCTGCGCCTCGCTGGGCCGCATATACCTCGGGAGCAGCGATGCCCTCATCCGGGCGGCAAGCCCGGGCTGGCGATAGTGGGCCTCGGCGAGCTGGAACACCATCAGGGCGCGGTACCCGTTGGGATCGAGGCTGGGATCCGAGTTGCCCCACCGCACGCCGGGCCGCAGCAGGATCCGCCACCAGTTGTCTCCGGTGATCTCGCCGGCGCCGGCGGATTGCTCGGTGTAGGCCAGCACCATCGCGTTCGAGGCGAACGTCACGTACCACGTGGCGTACCGCGGCATCAGCAGCTTGGCGATAACCCCGTAGTCCGCAACCGCCACGACGTCGGGGAGTTTCTCCAGCTCGGTGAGCTTCCTCGCGGCTTCCAGGCTGCCCGAGCTCTCCTGCATCGGCCGTACGGCGGGGTGCGCGCGCTGGAAGGCGCCCAGCAGCTCGCGGAAAGGATAGGCCAGACTCCCGGCGTTGAATACCACCAGCGGCCCGGAGAGCCGTTGCGCGCGCGCCGTCCCGGTCCCGAAGACCAGGGCGAAAGCGAGCCCGAAGGAGATGCTTCGCATCCGGCGAAAATGGCTTTGGGCGGTGAGGGGCATGGTGAGGATCAGCGGGTCGGGAGAACCGGAAAGGAAGCGGCGCGCCACGGATCCCCCAAGATACCAACGGGCGCTATATTCTGCGCTCCACTCCGCGCCGAAAGAGCAGCCATGCGCCGACTCGCGCTCGCCGGATTTGCCGCCCTCTCGCTGGGAGCGTGCCGCCCCTATGACAACTATGCCCCCCTGACGCATCAGGACGGCCTGATTCCCGCCGAGCAGTTTGCCCGCTACGGCCGCGAACAGGCCGAGGCGGTGGCGATCGGGCGCTCGCTCGCCAAATGGAAGATGACGGCGGATTCGCTTGGCTTCGCCGACCAGACCGAAAAGGCCGCTTGCTTCGCGCGGCGGTTTCCCGAGGTGGAGTCCGTGGACACCGATCCGCTCGGCCACCGGCTCACCATCCGGTTCACGAGCGGCTGGCGCATCGCGGCAGTGCCGGTGGAAGACGGGGTGGAACCGGAGTCCACGCCCGGCCTCTCCCCGCTCGGCCCGAGCCCCTGTTCGTAGCCGATCCCGAAGAATCGCCACCCCGACCCGGAGCCGTCATGAGTGAAGCCGCCCCGTCCCGTCTCGATGATTATCTCGACGTGTTCGTGTCGCCAACCGCGCTCTTCACCCGCCGGAGCGATGGAAAATTCGGGCAGGCCCTTCTGGTCCTGGTGATCCTGAGCGCCATCCTCTTTTTCGCGACTCGGACCGCGATGGCCCCGATCATGGATGCGGAGTTTACCAAGGGCATGGCCGGCGCCCTGAAGGCAAATCCCAACATGACGCCGGAGCAGATGGAGCAGGCCCAAAAATACGGCACGATGTTCGCGCCGGTCTTCATCCTCATCGCAATCTCGGTCGCGCCCTTCATACTCGGCGCGGTCATCTTTCTGGTGACCAAGCTGATCGGCGGCACACTCGGCTACGTTCAGGGGATTACCATCGCGACCTTCGCGATGTTTCCCCGAATCGTCGAATCCATCGTGGGCGCCGTACAGGCCCTGCTGATGGATGAATCCAAGCTCACGTCCCGTTTCAGCGTCAGCCTGGGTCTGGGAAGGCTCCTGGACCCCGCCACGACGAACGCGTATCTCCTCGCCCTGGCGGGGCGGGCGGACGTCTTCACCCTCTGGGTCACGGCGCTGATTGCGATCGGCATCAAGGTCATCGCCCGGACCACCACCGCCCAGGCCGTGGCCGGCGCCGTGATCATCTGGTTCATTGGAGCCCTTCCCGTTCTCTACCAGGCCACGAAGCAGGGATAAGTCCGACCGCATCGAGGGAGAGCGCCCGTGACAAGAGCAGGTAGCCGGCTCCTCGTAGCCCTGGGCATTCTTGCCTTTGTGGCATTCCTGGCATGGACCACTGCGTCCGCCCAGAAGGTGGAGTGTCATGTCTGTGTCCAATTCGCCAATGGCCGGAATTGCGCCACAGCATCTGGCGACGACCAGAAAACTGCCGCACAAAGCGCCCAAACCACTGCCTGTGGCCCACTTGCGAATGGTATGAACGCTTCGATCGCGTGCGGGAACACCATGCCGGTGACCCGCCAGTGCCGTACCCGATAGCGGCACGACGTATGCGTCAAGACTCCCCGACAACCGCAGGAACTGGGAGGCTATGGTACAGGACGACCGGCAGCTGACCATCAGGGAAATGGACGAAGGGGAGGAGTTCGCCGCCTGGCTGAACGATCTCTCTGAGCGCTACGATGACGGGCGTCCCGACGACCCCGTCCAGGAGCGCCATCTGGTCCTTTCTGATGAAATCGGTGATTGGATCGGCGGCCTCCGGTGGTCGCTCCGTGGTGGCGTCGCTCAAGTCATCGACATCGGAGTCCTTCCTCGCGAACGCCATCAGGGACACGCGCATCGACTCCTCGCCGCCTTCGAGTCCCGGGCGGCCGAGCAGGGTGCCCATCTTCTGGAGTTCTGGACTGACAATATGGACGAAGAGGCAATTCTCTCGGTGATGGGCTGGCAGCGCCTCTTCAGCCGCGATGAATACATCGGCGGGCGCACCTGGTACCTGCTGGAAAAGCGCCGCACCTCCTGATACCCCTGGTCGATCGCATCGTGCGCGGACTCGCGCTCCTGGCATTCACAGGAGCGCTGATCGTTTTATGCACCGATTGGGCGGTCCGCCATCGGCACCTGGACCCGCTGGCCTGGTGGCCCCGCCGGGTGCGTCGGTTGGCTGGTCCCCTGCTGTCTCCGCTTGAGCGGAGGCTTCGGCGGGCCGGCGGCAACCCGGTCGACGCGCCGCTCTGGTTGCTCGGCGCGACCATCGTCGCTGGCCTCTTGGCCATCAACCTCCTTCGCTGGCTCGGCGGCGGCGTGGCGATCATGACGGCGATGAACGGGGCCGGTCCCGGCGCCTGGATCCGGCTGGTACTGAGCGGCGCGATCGGGCTGATCATGGCGGCCATCATCGTCCGGGTGATCGGCTCGTGGCTCGGCGTAGGACGCCCCACCGGATGGATGCGCCCGGTGTACCTCCTCACCGACTGGATCATCGGACCGATCGCGCGGCGGCTTCCGCCGATGGGAATGATCGATCTGAGCCCCTTCGTTGCCTACCTGGTGCTGCTGTTGCTGCGCTCGCTGGTCGCCGGCCTGTTTCGGTGAATCCGGTCGCGACCATCAAGAAACGGCGTACCCATTCGTGAGCTGGTGGCGGGACACGGGGGCCGGAGAAAAGGCGTGCAGCTCCAAGGGATCAGCGCGGGGGATGCCGTGCGGCGCCTGGGGCTCGCCACGGGATGACGTCCTTGCTATGATTGATGGTCCGGGACAATTGATCGTGGCGATTTGAGCTTATTGCGGCCACGTTAAATAATCGCTAAAACGCTGCCCGGGGCCGTTTTAGCTTCGGGATTTTCTGTTTTTCGGAGGTCATCGCCCGTTGCCAAGCACGACCCCGCAGGACCCGCGGCAACAGCACCGACGATCCGTCCGGCTCGAGCGCCTTCCCGGGCTTCTGGCCGAGCGAATCCTGGTGCTCGACGGGGCCATGGGCACCATGATCCAGGAGCATCACCTGGATGAGGCCGGGTACCGAGGCACCCGGTTCGCCGATTGGCCCTCGGACCTCAAGGGGAACAACGACCTCCTCGTCCTGACCCGTCCCGAAGTGATTCGCGGCATCCACGCGGAATACCTCGCGGCCGGCGCGGACATCATCGAGACCAACTCGTTCAACTCCAACGCCATTTCGATGGCGGACTACGGAATGGCCGAGCTGGCCTGCGAGCTGAGCCGTGAAGCGGCCCGGGTGGCCCGCGAGGTGGCCGACGAATCCGAGGCTCGCGACGCGGCACGGCCTCGCTACGTGGCGGGGGTCCTCGGGCCCACCACCCGCACCGCGTCCATCTCGCCGGATGTCAACGATCCCGGTTTCCGGAGTGTCACCTTCGAGCAGCTGGTGGCGGCCTACACCGACTCCATCGGTGGCCTGGTGGACGGGGGAGCGGACCTGCTTCTGGTCGAGACGATATTCGACACCCTGAACGCCAAGGCCGCGATCTTCGCCATCGAGGGATTCTTCGCCGCCCGGGGCATGCGGCTTCCGGTGATGATTTCGGGCACCATCACCGACCAGAGCGGCCGCACCCTGACGGGACAGACCGCCGAGGCGTTCTGGCATTCGGTGATGCACGCCCGCCCGATTTCGGTCGGATTAAACTGCGCCCTCGGCGCCAGGGCGCTGCGCCCCTACGTGCAGGAGCTGTCACGGGTGGCGCCGGTGTATTTGAGCACCCACCCCAACGCCGGCCTCCCCAACGAATTTGGCGGCTACGACGAGACGCCGGAGCTGATGGCGACCACGCTCAAGGAATTCGCCGAGCACGGCTTCCTCAACATCGTGGGCGGCTGCTGCGGCACGACCCCGGCTCACATTGCGGCGATCGCC
Source organism: Gemmatimonadales bacterium (assembly GCA_043741355.1). Classification (GTDB taxonomy): domain Bacteria; phylum Gemmatimonadota; class Gemmatimonadetes; order Gemmatimonadales; family GWC2-71-9; genus JABFSM01. Next base: position 11,355 of record JAYUAL010000096.1, read on the forward strand.
GAGGCGGTGCGCGGGCTGCCCCCCCGCGTGGTGCCGGACCTTCCCCGGCGGCTACGGTTGTCCGGGCTGGAGCCGCTCACAGTGGGCCCCGACACGCTGTTCGTCAACATCGGCGAGCGCACCAACGTCACCGGCTCGCGGCGCTTCGCCACGCTGATTCTCGACGGAAACTACGACGCGGCGCTCGAGGTGGCCCGTCAGCAGGTGCAGAGCGGCGCTCAGATGCTCGATGTCAACATGGACGAAGGCCTGCTCGACTCCGAGCGCGCAATGGGGATCTTCCTGCGGCTGCTGGCCGCCGAGCCGGACATCAGCAAGGTGCCGGTTGTGGTCGATTCGTCGAAATGGTCGGTGATCGAGGCCGGGCTGCGCTGCGTGCAGGGCAAGGGCGTCGTGAACTCGATCTCGCTCAAGGAGGGAGAAACCGAGTTCCTCCGCCAGGCCGAGCTGGTGCGGCGCTACGGCGCGGCGGTGATCGTCATGGCCTTCGATGAACGAGGGCAGGCGGATACCGCCGAGCGCAAGGTGGCCATCGCGCGCCGCGCCTGCCGGCTGCTCACCGAACGGGCCGGCTTCGCGCCGGAAGACATCATTCTCGACCCCAACATCTTCGCGATAGCCACAGGCATCGAGCTGCACGACAACTACGGGGTGGAGTACTTCGAGGCCACCCGGCGGATCAAGGCCGAGCTGCCGCACGTGCACGTGAGCGGCGGAGTAAGCAACGTTTCCTTTTCCTTCCGCGGCAACGACGCCATCCGGGAGGCGATCCACGCCGTCTTCCTGTACCACGCGGTCAAGGCCGGCATGGACATGGGCATCGTGAACGCCGGCGCGCTCCCGATCTACGACGATATCCCGAAGGAAATCCTGCTGCGGGTCGAGGATGTCGTGCTCAACCGCCGCCCCGACGCCACCGAGCGGCTCCTGGCCGTCGCCGAGACGGCCAAGAAGACCGAGGCCAGAGCGGAGGATCTCGCGTGGCGGAGCCTGCCGGTGGGGGAGCGGCTGTCGCACGCGCTGGTCGAGGGGATCGACGCCTTCGTGGTCGAGGACACCGAAGCCGCGCGGGTCGAGCTGGGCCGGCCGATCCGGGTGATCGAAGGTCCGCTGATGGACGGCATGAATGTGGTGGGCGACCTCTTCGGCAGCGGGAGGATGTTCCTGCCCCAGGTCGTGAAGAGCGCCCGGGTGATGAAAAAAGCGGTAGCCTATCTAGTGCCGTTCCTGGAGGCGGAGAAGCAGGCGCTGAAGGATGCCGGCGGGAACCCCGAGGCCCCCTCCAAGCCCAGGGGAAAGGTGCTCATGGCCACCGTCAAGGGCGACGTGCACGACATCGGCAAGAACATCGTGGGCGTGGTGCTGCAGTGCAACAACTACGACGTCATCGACCTCGGCGTCATGGTGCCCTGCGCAAAGATCCTCGAGACCGCAATTCGGGAAAAGGTGGACATCATCGGCCTCTCGGGGCTGATCACGCCGTCGCTCGAGGAGATGTGTTTCGTGGCCGAGGAGATGAGCCGCGAGGGATTCGCTTTGCCGCTCCTGATCGGCGGCGCCACAACCTCCCGGGTGCATACCGCCGTCAAAATCGCGCCGCGTTACCACCACCCGGTGGTACATGTGC
>JAYUAL010000097.1:0-12946 GCA_043741355.1 Gemmatimonadales bacterium
CTGGCCGAGGCGGGAGCGGGGGTGGCCATCGCAAGCAGGAAGATCGAGGTGCTGAAGCAGACCGCGCAGGAGCTGGCGCATCTGCCGGGGCGGGTCCACCCGATCGCCTGTCATGTGGGCCGCAAGGAAGAGCTGGAGCGCGCGGTTCGCGAAACCGAATCGGCGCTGGGCCCGATCGACATCCTGGTGAACAACAGCGCCACCAATGTGCAGAACGGCTCCGCGCTCGAGGCCACCGACGAGCAGCTCGACAAGATGGTCGAGGTGAACCTCAAGGCCGCGTTCCGGCTGGTGAACCTGGTGGCGCCGGGGATGATCACACGGGGGAACGGCGGCTCGATCATCAATCTCGTGTCGGTTTCCGGCATCAAGCCCCAGCCCGGCAGCATTCTGTACAGCATGACCAAGGCGGCGCTGATCATGCTCACCAAAGCCTGGGCGCGGGAGCTGGGGCCTCACCGGATTCGGGTGAATGCCATCGCGCCGGGCCTCATCCAGACCGAGTTCAGTGAATACCTCTGGAAGGATCCGGTGCGGAGGCAGGAATTCGCGGGGGGCCAGGTGCTCCCCCACCTGGGCCAGCCCGACGAAGTCGGCGCGGCGGCGCTGTTTCTGGCGAGCGATGCCGCGTCGTTCGTCACGGGGCAGGTGCTGGTGGTGGATGGCGGGTTGATGGCGTGAGGGCCACGTTGCTGGTTATCGGGTTGGTGGCGGCGTGCGGGTCCGGGGCCGAGCCACCCTCGCGCTCCGTGGTGCGGGACAGCGCCGGCATCCAAATCGTCGAGAACACCGCGCCCCTGGCGCGAGACACCGTCGCGTTTGTGGTCGACTCCGTGGCGCTCGACATTGGTGGGGCCGCCGCCGCCCATACGGAATTTGGCCGCGTCGCGGGTGCCGCCCGGCTCTCGGGAGGTGTGGTCGTCGTTGCGGACGGTAACAACCACGAGCTCAGATTCTTCGACTCGACCGGAGCCTGGCTGCGGGCCGCCGGGCGAAAGGGTGGGGGTCCTGGGGAGTTCGACCTGCTCGGCGCGGTGTTCCGGCTCGGTCCCGACAGCCTGGCCGTTTACGACTTGAATCACCGGCGGGTCTCGGTGTTCGGCGCGGGTGGAAGCCTGATTCGCGAGATGACGTTGCCTCAGGGAACCGACGCGGGATTCCCCTCCGTGATCGGGGTTCTCGGAGGTGATCTTCTGGTGCAAACCCAGGAATTTGCTCACGCCTCAACCAAGAGCGGTCCCCGCCGGGATACCGTGCCGGTCCTTCGCTATCCGCGCTGGACCGCCCCGGCCCTCCCGCTCGGGCAATTCCCCGGTTCGGAGATGTATATGAGCGTGCAGAGAAACTCAGGAGGACAGATCGCCTCTACCATGAGCACCACCCTGCCGTTCGGCAGGACGCTCACGCTGGCTACCGCCGGCAGCCGGCTCTATGTCGGAACCTCGGATCGCTCTGAGATCTCCGCCTATGACTCTGCCGGTAGGCTCACCCGGATCATCCGGTGGGCCCACCCGCCCGTCCCGGTGACCGACGCGGAGATCGCCGCGATGAAGCGACAACGGCTGGAAGGTTTTGCACCGGGCCAGGAAGCCTTCCGGGACAGGGTGCAAGGCATTCTCGATGGCATGACCTTCCCTTCCACCAAGCCGGCCTATGAGAATTTTCTGGTCGGCGACGACGGCCGTCTATGGGTGCGCCGGTACGACCAGCCGATGAAGGCCCTCCGGGTTCGCTATGACGTCTTCGATCCGGAAGGCCAATGGCTCGGTCACGTGACGTTCCCGCCGAGAATTCTGCTGTACCAGGTGGGGACCGGCTTCGCGCTTGGCGTCTGGAGAGATGCAGATGACGTCGAGTACGTGCGCGGCTACAATTTCCATCCGGTCCAATGACCGAATCCGGCGCGGAGCCCTCCCCCGAAGCACCCGACCCACCGCCGCCCACCATCTGGGCGGCGGTAAAGGAAGCGGTCCGCGGCGCCCACCGCCACGACTACACCGCTGGGCCCATCGGCCGAGCGCTCCTCCTTCTCGCGGTGCCGATGGTCCTCGAGGTGGCGCTCGAGTCGGTCTTTGCCGTGGTGAACGTCTTCTGGGTCGGCCGGCTCGGCGCGAATGCCGTCGCCACCGTCGGCCTGACCGAGGCGATGTTCACCACCATCTACGCCCTGGGGATGGGCCTCGGGATCGGCGCCACTGCCATGGTGGCCCGCCGGATCGGCGAGAAGAATCCCGAGGGTGCCGCCCGCGCCGCGGTGCAGGCCATCGCGCTGGGCATCCTGGTGGCGGTGCCCATCGCCATCACCGGCGGATTCTTCGCCCCGCGGCTGCTCGGGCTGATGGGCGCTTCGCCGGAGGTCATCGCGGGCGGCTCGAGCTTCGCCCGGATCATGTTCGGCGGGAACTTCATCATCCTGCTGCTCTTCCTCATCAACGCGATCTTCCGGGGCGCCGGCGATGCGACGATCGCCATGCGCTCGCTCTGGATCGCCAACATCTGCAACATGATTCTGGATCCGCTCCTGATCTTCGGGATCGGGCCGTTTCCAGAGATGGGCGTCACCGGTGCCGCCATCGCCACCACGGTGGGCCGCGGCATGGGCGTGGTGTACCAGTTCTACCGGCTCTCGGGGCGCAACAACCGCTTCGTGATCCGGAAGCAACACCTCAAGCTTGAGTTCGTCCTGTTGGGCCGGCTGTTCAAGCTCTCCAGCACCGGGATCTTCCAGATTCTGATCGGCACCACCAGCTGGATCGGGTTGGTGCGAATTATCTCCAGCTTCGGAAGCGAGGCCCTGGCCGGGTATACCATCGCCATCCGCGTGGTGATGTTCGCTTTGCTGCCCTCGTGGGGAATGGCCAACGCGGCCGCGACGATGGTGGGCCAGTCGCTCGGCGCCGGAAAGCCCGACCGGGCCGAGCAATCGGTCTGGCTGGCGGGCCGGTACAACCTGTATTTCCTGGGATTGGTCGGGCTGCTCTTCGTGGTGTTTGCGCCGATGCTGGTCTCGGTGTTCACCACCGACCCGGCGGTGTACGACTACGGTGTGAATGGCCTCCGGATCATCAGCGCCGGGTTCCTCTTCTACGCCTACGGCATGGTGCTCACCAGCTCGTTCAATGGCGCGGGAGACACCTGGACCCCGACGCTGCTCAACCTCTTCTGTTTCTGGCTCTGGGAGATTCCGCTCGCCTGGGTGCTGGCCAAGCATTTCCGCATGGGCCCCGACGGCGTCTCCATCGCCATCGCGGTGGCGTTCTCCACCCTCGCGGTCGCCAGCACCGTCCTGTTCAAGCGGGGAAAGTGGAAGACTCGCAGGGTGTAGCGGGCACCCCCTCGCGCTTGCGCCGGCCTCCACGAATTGTTATCCAGGGAGCAACCAACGGCGCGGGTTGTCGGCGCTGTCGTCACCCTCCCTGACCTGCATTGGAGCACCGCTACCGACTCCTCCGGGCGCTATTAGTTCCGCGCCGTTCCCGGCGGGGCGCATCAGATCGCCATCCGGGCCCTGGGGTATGTCCGGCATGCATTCACGGTGCTGGTGCCGGGAGAGGGGCGACTCGAACTCAATGTCTCGCTCCGTCGCTTGCCGGTACGCCTCGAGTCGATCGAGGTGCGTGCCCTGCCACCCATCCCGGGCGCGGAGCGCGACAGCAGCCAGTTTCCCGATCGCGACATTTCCATCGCCGCCATCCGCAATCATCCCCTGCTCGCGGAGCCGGACCCACTCCAGGCCATCGGCGGGGGGAGCGTGGTGCTGGCTCCCGAGTCTCCAAACGGGGTGCACGTTCGGGGCGGCGCCTCGGACCAGACCGGGTACCTGCTCGACGGGATCCCGGTCTTCAACCCCTACCATTCCGCCGGCCTCTTCGGGGCCTGGAATCCCGACGCGCTCGCCTCGGTGCGGCTTTCCTCCACCGCGCCATCCCCGGCGCTCCCTAACACGCTCTCCGGGACTGTGGCGGCTACGACCCGGACGCCCGGGCCCCGTTTTCAGGCTCAGGGGAGCGCCGCCACGACCCAGGCGCGCGTTGACCGGTTCCCCGGCTGGGGCAGGACCACGCGCTATTCCCTGATGTACCGTGCCGCCCACGCTACTCGCTGGATGACGGTGATTCCCACCAAGCCCGCCATCACCGTGAAGAGCGCCGGAATTCGTTCGGGGAAGAGGAAGAAGAGCGAGTAGAAGATGATGGTCTCGGTCCCGGCAATGAGTCCCGATGGCATCGTGATCGTGGTCCGCTCGCCGGTGACCGTCGCGCCCAGATTCCGCCGCTCAAGAATTGCCGCGAGGTACATCCAGGACGCCGCATTCACCAGAAAGCTCGCGAGGAGCAGCAACCCCGCAGCGTACTTTCCAGGCGAAGGGTTCCCCACCGCGAGCCCGACCGGAATCGCGGCGTAGGCTACGTAGTCGAGCACGATGTCGAGGTACCCGCCGAGGTCGGTCTGCCTGCGGTCCACCCGCGATACCACCCCATCCAGGCCGTCGAGCAGCCGGTTCACGATCCAGCAGAGCAGCGCGGCGCCATACTCGGTTCGCGCCCCGAGCACCGCCGCCGCCAGCCCGGGCAACACTCCGATGATCGAAATGAGATGAGGATGGACTCGGCCTCCGAGCCATCGTGCCGGCGGCTCGAACAGCCGGTCCTTTGCGGGCCGGAGCCGCTCATCGAGCATTAGTGGCCTCGGGGCAGAGGGTCACCTGGCGGGGGTCGAGCGCGAGCCGGACCAGGTCGCCGGGGCGGGGAATCGCCTGTGGCGGGGGCGCAAACGTCATCGTCAGCTCGCCCGCGCACACGGTAACCAGGACGCGGGCCGGACCGTGCTGCAAGGCGACGACCCGGCACTCCACCCCATCGTCTCCGATCCGAAGGGCATCCACCCCGAACACGGCGACCACCGGGCCATCCCGGATGGGGCCCGGCGAAGACCATTCGCCCAGGGGCGATTGGAACCGCCCAGCGGCCACCCGGCCGGCCACCTGGTTCGGGATTTTCAGGAATCTCGCTACCTCGAGGGAGGCGGGGTGGCGAAAGAGAACGGCCGGGGGTGCCACCTGCGCCAGCCGGCCGACCTGCAACACGCCGATGCGGTGACCCAGCTCGGCGGCTTCGTCGAGATCGTGGGTGACCAGCACGACGGCCGGCTGATATTCCGCCTGAAGGTCGATCAGGGTGCCCCGCACCTCCTCGCGCAGCGACGGATCCAGCGACGCGAGCGGCTCGTCGAGCAGGAGCACGGCCGGCCGGGCCGCCATCGCACGCGCCAGCGCCATGCGGTGGCGTTGGCCGCCGCTCAGCGTGTGGGGTGGCCGATCAGCCAGGCCCTCGAGCCGTACCGATCGCAGCAACCCATCGACGGTCGCCTTGATTTCCCTAGCGCCGGTCCGGCGAATCCGGAGCGGGAAGGCGACGTTCTCGAACACCGAGAGGTGCGGGAACGCGAGCGGCGACTGGTGCAGATAGACGGCGTCGCGGCGCTCCGGCGGCTCCTCGGTCACATCGCGGCCCGCGATTGTGATGCGGCCGCCGGCGATCGGCAGCAGACCTCCCAGGGCCCGCAGCAGGGTGGTCTTTCCCGCGCCGGAGGCGCCGAGCACCACGAAGCGCTCTCCGGCTGCGACGTCGAAGGACAGATCGCGCAGGCCGATGGCGGTCCCGAATCGGACGTCGAGTCCGCGCGCTTCCAGCGCCGCGGTCACACCGGAAGCGCTTCGGCCCGTCCCGCGGCCAGCTTGACGAGTCCGATGGTGAGGAGCGGAGGAACGATCAGCAACAACGCGCCGGTTGCCGCGTAGCGATCCTGGCCCGCCTGGAGGTAGGCGAACACCTCGAGCGGCAGGGTGCGGATCCGGCCGCCTCCGATCAGCAGGGTAAGTGCCATTTGGGCCCAGGACACGAGAAAGCCGAGCAGAAATGCTTCTGTGAGCGGCCGGCGAAGCAGCGGCAAGGTAATCCGTCGGAGCACCTCGAATCGGGTGGCGCCCAGGGTTCGGGCCTCCTCCTCCACGCGAGCATCGAACACGGCAAAGACACTCAGAAAATAGAGGGTCACATACCCGGTGGCGGGGATGAGATGGCAGAGCAGCACCCCCGCGAACGATCCGCCGAGTCCGAGCGCCAGCACCGACACCTGGAGTCCCACGCCGAGCCCGATCGGGGGCACGGCCACGGGGAGAAACGCCGCCGCGGCGGCGAGATGGCGCCGCCAACCGTTGAGTCCGGCGAGCGCGCGCCCCAGCAGGACTCCCGCGGCGGCGCTGAGCGCTCCGGTCGCCAGGGCGAGCGCAAGGCTGGAAAGAAACGCCGCTCCGAGGCGGCCGCCCCCCAGAACCTCACGCCAGCTCTCCAGGGTGACCGACGGCGGCAGGAGCGCCGGAGCGAACCAGCCGCGGCCCACGGAGGCCAGGAGCAAGAGACCCAACGGGGCAACCGCGGAGACCGCGAGGAGGGGCAATAGGAAGAGCCGGATCGCACGAGCCGGCGTCATCCGGTGAGCCGCTCCCACCGGCTGCGAGCCCATTCGTGTCCGGCCACCGCCACGAGGCTCACCACCATGCCCAGCAACACCAGGACGAAGGCATCGGCGTGGCGCGCCACCTCGGCGTCCGCGTAGCGCTCGTACGTGAGGAGCGGAAGCGCTCGCGGATCGCTCGGCGCGAGCAGGGCGGTGGCCTCGAAGGTGCCCGCGGCAAAGATGAAGACCGCGATGATCGCCGGGAGCATCCCGCGCCAAAGGATCGGCCAGGTGATTCGGTGAAAGACGGCCGCGGCACCGGCGCCGAGGCTGTGGCCAACCTCTTCGAGTGCGCTGCCGCGGGTCGAGAGCACCGAGCCGGCCACCAGCACGAGAAAGGGGAATTCCTTCCACGCCAGCGCGAAGACGAGGCCCACGCCTGCCTGGTCGTAAGTGAGCGGCGGCATCGCGCCGGGGCCGGGCAGCAGCCCGATCGCGATTCCCAGACGAGCGAGGTACCCGCTCTGTCCCAGCAGCAGCACCGCCCCCGCCCCCGCGACCAGGTGCGGGATGGGGAGGGGAAGGAGGGCGAGGGCGCGCGCGATTCGATCGCCGTGGAGCGCACCGCGAAATGTCACCGCCACGATCACGGCAGCACCGGTGGCGATGGCAGTGGATGCCGCGGCAACCCAGAGCGACCAGCCCAGTCCGGCCCAGACCGCCCGCTCGCTCAAGACCGAGGTGATCCTCGCCGCCGACCACCCGGTGGCGCCGAAGCCGATGACGCCGAACGCCGCGAGGACCGCGTAGCCCAGCCCGACCAGGACCGGGGCGGCCAGGAGGAGCGCGGCGAGCAGACCCCGCCGGGAGGTGGTCAAGGCGCCTGGCGGATACGAGCGCGCCAATCGGCGGCGAGGCGCGCGTGATAGGCCGGGGAAACCTCGGGGCGGGCATACTTGCGGAGCGAGTCGGTGGGCAGTGCGCGCGGATCGGCGGCGAGGGTGCCGAACCGCATCGCCCACTCCGGGGAGAGCTTCGACGGCGCGAGCACCGTGCCGTCGGCCCACACCTCGGGCTTCTGCTTTTCGAGCTGCGCCTCGGGCGAAAGCAGAAAATTCGCCACTACCATCGCGCCGGCGGGAGGTTCCGCGTTGAAGGGAATCCCGAGGTAGTGGGTGTTGGCGATGGTGCCGTCCCGGAGCAAGAGCGGCCGCGCGGTCGGGGGCAGAATCCCCTGACGGATCTTGGCAAGCACATCGTTCTGGTTGTCGGACATCGAGAAATCCACCTCGCCATTCGCGAACAGCCGGTGCAGGGCCGCCACATCCGGAGGATACACTCTGCCCTCGCGCCAGAACGAGCGGCGGTGCACTCCGATCCAGTCAAAGACCGCTCGGCGCCCGTCGGCGTACCGTGCCTCGTCTAACGCCCCCTGGAATCGTCCGACCCCGCCGGCCAGCGCATACATCAACGTCTTAAGAAAGGTGACTCCGGTGAATCCCTGGTCGTGGGTAAATCTCCCCGGGTGGGCATCGATCCACGCGCCCAGAGCGGCTACCGTCCTTGGCGGCCTCGGGGTCCGCGCCGAGTCGTAGATCAGGGCGAATTGGACCGTGCCCCAGGGCGATTCGTACCCGCCCGGATCCTGCTCGAAATCCCGGCGCACGATCGGCGACGCGCTGTCCACGAATTCGGCGTTGGGCAATCGCCCAGCCCAGGGGCCGTAGAGCAGGCCTTCCTGCCGCAGGCTCCCAAACGTCTCGCCGTTGATCCAGAGCAGATCGGCGGAACCCCACCCGCCAACTTGCCGCTCCACCATGAGCTGGTTCACCATGTCCGCGCCCTGGCCCTCCACCGCCCGGAGGGTGAGGCCATAGCGGGTGAGGAGCCGGGGCGCCACCCAGCGATCCACATAGGCATTGATCGACGGATCACCCCGCCACATGCGCCAGATCACCACCGTGCCGCGGGCCCGGGCGAGCACGCTGTCCCAGGGGAGGGACTGGAGGTCGGCGGCCGAGTGAAACCGCGGTTCCGCGCAGGCGCCCGCCACAAGAACGAGGAACGCCATGGCGCCACACCGCCGCCTGCTAGAAAACAAATGTCACCGAAAACTGCAGTTGCCGCGGTGGGCCCGCCTGGGTGTAGACGATGGGGTCGCCGGGGCGGCCCACCTGGGTTCGGGGGCCACCCCCTGGGATACCGTTGGCGAATCCCGATTCGACGATGGCATTAAGCAGATTGAATCCCTCGGCGCGGATCTCGAAATCGCCGGCACCAACCGGCACGCGGTAGGTGACGCCGAAACTGAAGGTAAGGTTGCTGGGCAGCCGCTCGCCGTTGCGGGGGACCCCGGGAAGGCGGTCGTGGTTGCCGACGAATCCGACGCCAAAATTGTCGCCCGAACCGTCGAGATCACGGAAGAAGGCCACCCGGTTGATCGGGGTGCCGGTCTGGAAGTCGGCGATGGTGGTGAGCCGGAGCCGGGGATGGATGGCGTAGAGTGCGCGCAGGGTGACCTTGTGCCGGCGGTCGTTCACCGCATCGGCGTACTCGGCGGCAAAGTCGTTGCCCTGCGCCGCGGTGAAGTTGATGTCCTCGGTGTCGTTCCGGGCCCGGGACCAGACCCAGTTCGCGTCGGCGGACACGCCATCGGAGAAACGGTGGCGCACGGTGGTGTAGAGCCCCCAATACCGGGATCGCCCCGCCGACTCGGTGGTGGTCAGCCGGCGGAAACTGCCGGCGACCGGTGCAACCGGCCGGAACTGGTCCCCGAAGTCGGTGGACCGGTTGAGGGAATCAGCCGGTGTCAGCGGGCGGGTAATCGCGTTGAGATCGCGGGAGCGCGGCAGGTTCCTGGTCTCGACCCACACCCCGTCGATCGAGACGGCCCAGTCGCCGCCGAACTGCCGCTGATATCCAATGCTGCCCTGATAGCTGAACGGCTGCTTGAGCCCCAGCGCAAAGAGTCGGCGGATTTCCCGGGGTGGCAGCGAATTGATCTGATTCTGCAATTGCCCTTGAGAGGGGCCCTGGCCGAAAGCCGGCGCCGGAAAGCCGGTCCCCTCCTGAAACGTCACCACCGCGTTGCCGTCGGGCCCGAACTGGACGGCGTCGGAGTAGACCGCGTAGGGAAACTTTCCGGTATACAGGCCAAACCCGCCCCGTACCACACTCCGCGTGTTGGCCAGCCAATTGAACGAGAGGCGGGGCTGAAAATTGTCGAGATCGGGGCGGCTCGCTCCCCGGCTGGTAATATCGTCGTAGTCCCAGCGCAGGCCTCCGCTCAGCAGTAATGAAGTCGACACTCTCCAGCGGTCTTCGATGAACGCCCCGATCTGGGTCTGGCTCAAGTCCACCTGCTGCCGGCGGGCGTCGATGGTGTAGCTGTAGACCCGGACGCTGGCGGGCACATCCCGGATCGAGAGCGGGCCGCCGGCCGGCCGGATGTTGCCTTCATTCACCACCACGTAGGCGCCGGCAGGATTGGTGCTCGATCCGGCGAGCTCGAAGGAGGACGTCACCAGGTCGGCGCCGATGCGGAGCGCATGATTGCCAAGGCGGGTCTCGAATACGTCGCGCAGCTGGATCTGGAACTCCCTTTCGTCAAACACGAAGTTACTGGAGCCCACCACGGCCTGGACCGCTCCCGGATCGGGGCGGCCGCTCTGATCGGTGCCGATGATCGTTACCTGGGGCGTGGCAAAATCACTTCGGGTCGGGGGGAAGTACCAATGAAAGGTGCCGAGCTGGGCCGACAGGATATTGCTCGCGCCCCCGCGCCGGAAGCCGCTCCGGTGGGTCAGGCTGGCCAGACTTCCGACCCGGCGCGTGGTAATCTCTGCCTCCGGCACCACGACGCCACCTCCCGTGCCGGCGCGGCGGACGTCACTCAGAGCCAGGCGGAACGTGGTGGTCTGGGTTGAGCTCCAGCCATGGTCCAGCCGGCTGAACACCTTCCACTTTTCCCGCTTTTCCTGCCCCACGAAGCTGGCCTGCGCGGTGGAGGGATTCCGGTCTTCCACTTCGTTGCCGTACTCGATCGTGGCGAAGCCGAAAGTGCGGTCGTGCCGGATCGGCCCGCCAATGCCGGCGCCGATCTGGAGGCGGCGGAAGCCTTTGGGATCGAGATCCGGCGCGAGAAACGGAGGACGCGCATCGAACGGCCCTCCCGGACGATAGAAGACGAACGCTTCGCCGAAGGACTTTGAGCCGCCGGATCGCGTCTCGAGATTGACGACCCCATTCGAGCTCCGTCCCCATTCCGGCGAATAGGTGTTTGCCAGCACGCCAAGGCGCGAAACGGCGGCGAGCGGGAATTCGACCCTCGGGCCGCCCAGAAAACCCTCGTTGTTGTCCAGGCCGTCTACGTTGTACTGGGTGTAGAGCGAGTTGGCTCCGTTGATTGAGAGGATCGGTGCGTCACCGAAGAATCCGGTGGCCTGGGCCACGCCGGGGATCGTAAGGGCCAGAGCCAGCGGTTCTCGGGCATCGGTGGGCAGCGCCGCGATCTCCGAGCGTTCCAGCGCTCCGCCGGTGGCCGCATCCTCGGTGTTGAGCAATGGGCGATCCCGGCGAGCCACCACGGTCAGTGCGTCGAGGACGTAGAGCGGGGCCAGAGTCATTGCCACCTGGCGTACCCCACCCGCCGGAACCGCGGCGACTTGCTGGGTGATCGAGGCGAACCCCACCGCACGCACCGTCAAGACCCCGGGGGCTTCCGCCGGTATGCTCAGCCGAAAGTGGCCTCCAGGGTCCGTGGCGGCAGCGGACCCAACGCCGGTGAACGACACCGACGCGCCGACGACCGGAGTGCCAGTCTGGGCTCGGATCACTCCGGCCAGCGTCGCGGTGGCGCTCTGCGCCCGGGCGGCACCGGGACGGAGCAGGGCCAGGGCGGTCACGAGGAGCAGGCGTAGCACCTTGCTGGCGATTCGCTGTGGCATCCGGGCTCGGGTGCGGGAGTCTTGGTGGTCAACGTCACGGGCCGGTGATCGGTTCCGTCGATCCGCCGGGTGATCCAAAGAACGATCCCTGGGTTGCGGTCGGTTACCTTCATCGTCGGAGGAGAGAACCGGCGCCTGGCCGCTGGCGTTTCTAGACGTGATTCCAGAGCTGTTCCCGTCCCGGTCTGGGCGCCCGCCCTCGCGCTTCATTGCGCTCATCGCGGGATTGGCGTTGGGGTCGGGTTGCGCCGCAACCCCCAGTCCGTATCTCGCGCTGGAACAGACCCCGCAGGGCGACTCGACCCGGCTTCGCCTGGTTGCTGTCGCCGGCGCCCGAATCAATGCCCGAAACAAGCCCGCCCTGGAGCAGCCCGACGGCAGGATTCTGCGATTTGATTCCGCCCACCTTTCCCCCGACACCAACTACTTCATCGCCTCCCCGGAGGTAATTGTAGGGGGCAGGCCCGCTGGCCGGGTACTCGCGAGTGTATGCCCGGAGGGGGAACGAGTCTGCCGGACCGTTTCGCTCCAGCTCCGATGAGCCGGGCTCGACCGACACCGGAGCTCGGTCAGGCTCGGCCAAGGTGGAGAACCGCCGGAGCCGCCCCGGCGTTTAAGCAATGATCGCCGCGGACACTGCCGCGGGCGAGCCCCCCTCTACATCTGGAGTTGACCCGATGAAGCCGACTTTGACCCGATGGGCCCTTGCTGTTGGTGTTGCCATGGTGCTCCCCCTTACCGTGGCGGCGCAGGCCGACACGGGTATGAAAAAGGACGGCATGGCCATGGCCAAGGCGAAGGGCACCTTTGCCGGTGCCGACGGGCACAAGGCCAGCGGTTCCTACGAAATCGTCGACATGAACGGCCAGCACGTCCTTCAGACCAGCGCAGACATGTCGGTGGACCCCAACGCGCCCGACGTCTACGTCGTCCTGTCGAATAGCCCGAAAGTCGGAAGAAACAACGCGGTGTGGCTGGGCAAGATGACGAGCCATATGGGAGTCCAGACCTTCACGATCCCCAAGGACGCCAAGCTGGACGGGATGACCACGGTGGTATTGTGGTGCAAGAAGTACAGCGCCACGATTGGCGTGGCGGAGTTCAATCCCTCCGGCCTGATGGCTGACGCGATGAAGCCTGGTGCCATGAAGCCGCAGGGCGGGCGGTAGCCCTGATGCCGTCCACGCCGAGCGCACGCGCCACGAGCGCCCGGCAGCTCAGCATCGTCCGCGAGGGGGAGCTGCGCCAGCGCCTCCTCGCCCGCGATGAGCAGGCCCTGGTCGAACTGGTGGACCTGGCCATGCCCTGGCTCCTCGGCGTGACCCGGGGGATGCTGAGCGACCCCAGCGACGCCGAGGATGTGGTGATGGAAACATTCCAGGTCGCCTGGAACCGTATCGAGTCAGTTCGCGATCAGGGGGTCGGCCTGATTCCCTGGCTGCTCCGGGTGGCGCGGAACCGGGCCATCGACCGCCTGCGCGCCCGGCGGCGGCACCTCGCCGCGGCCGCGCTGGCAGAGGCCATCGGCGGGCTGGGCGACC
>JAYUAL010000098.1:0-5612 GCA_043741355.1 Gemmatimonadales bacterium
ACACTGGCGCACCTCAAACCATGAAACTCGTCCATGAACCCGACCGTATGGGGGACTGCTTATGACACGATGGCCGATCAATCATCTGACCGCCGACGATCTCGATGCGTTTCATACTGCATCGCTGACCGCTCAGGCGCGCGAACACCTCGAGGAATGCGAGGAGTGCCGGAATATGGCGCTCCTGGATCACGCCGTCCTCAATGCGCTCGCGTCGCTGCCGCCCTACGCGCCTGCTCCGACATTCGCGGACCGTGTCATGGCGCGGATCCGGCGCCCCGAGGCTGCCCTCACCCACCGGCTCGCGCCGCAGTCGCCTGTGGCGTGGCGCCGGTTCGCGGTGGCGGCCTCGGTGGTGGTGAGCCTTGGGGCGAGCGTTATCTGGTCCCTTCTCAATCGGGATCTCCTGCTTTCCTGGATCAACACCTCCGCAGCGGAAACCGGCCGGACCATCTGGCTGGGCGTGCGAGTGGTGGCGACGAATGTGACTGCGCAGCCCTGGTATGCTCCCCTCCGCGAGTTCGTCTCCTCCCCGGGACGGCTCGTGGCGCTGGTGAGTGGCTCGCTGGTCATGTACGCCGTCGCGATCGCCGCCCTGCGCAGACTCCTGACCCCGCCCAGCCGGCCGGTTCCCCATGCGCACGGCTGATCGTACCAGAGCGGCGCTTGTCATCCTGATCGGGGCCCTGGCCGCTCGCGCCAATGCGAGCAGCGCCCCGCATGCGCCCCAGGCCATTCCGGCCGGCGGCCCGGGCGGCCCCTCGGTCGAGCTCGGCAACCTCAGTAACCCGGTGGAGCTCGAGCAGCGCCTCCGCACGCTGCTCAAGGGCGGAGTGACCCCCCTTCGGCTCAGCGTGCCCAACGGCCAGGCCCACCGGGGAGATTTCAGCGTCGGCTCGTCGGAAACCGTCGCCGGCAATCTGCTGGTCCTCGAGGGCAAGGTCGATGTATTCGGTCGGATCACCGGAAATGTCGTGGCGCTCGACGGAGATATCGTGATGCATTCGGGCGCCTCCGTCACCGGTGACGCGCTGGCGATCGGCGGCCGGATCCAGGATCAGGGCGGAGTGGTGTTGGGTGAGCAACGATCGCTGGGCGCGGCGCGACCCGTGGCCGCCCGGAGTGGAGGCGCCCTCTCCACGGCGCTCACCAATGCCGCGGGCCTGGTGGGCGTGCTCCTCACGCTGGGTCTGCTCGGCTTCGGCGTGGTGCTCTTTGCCCGACCCAATCTGGAAACGATCTCCGACACCGTCTCTCACAGCTTCTTCCGCTCCTTCCTCACCGGACTCCTGGCCCAGATCCTGATCGTCCCCACGTTCGGGATGCTCCTCACCGGCCTGGTGCTGAGTGTAGTGGGGATTCTCCTGGTTCCGTTCGTGGTGGTGGTGATTCCGTTCCTGCTGCTTGCCGCGGTCGTCGCGGGGTTCCTGGCGGTGGCGCACACCATGGGAGAAACCCATCTGCGCCGGCGGATGGCGGCGGGCGTGATGGTGGGGTCGGCCAACAGCTACCGCTATCTCGCGCTGGGACTATCGGGAATCGGCGCGGCCTGGCTGGCGTGGATCGTGTTCGGGTGGGTGCCGGTGGCGGGGTCACTGATGTTTGCCGCGGCGTTCCTGGCCACCTGGCTTCTCGCCACCGCGGGCTTCGGGGCCTGCCTCCTCTCGCGAGCGGGCATCAAGCCCACCTTCGCGGGCCGGTACGTGCCCCCCGAGGCACTCACCGACGAGTACCTCTGGGCCACACCGCAGTTCGGCGTCTCGGCGGTCAAGCGTCCCGACGGCGGCAAGACCCCGGGGCCGCGGTGAGGTTGCATCGGGGCCTCCCGCCTCTCGCCATGACGATGCTGCTGGCCGTTCCCGCCTCGGCCCAGACCCTTCGCGACTACGCCTACGCCCGTCCGCTCCGCAACGAGCGACAGCTTCGCGCGGTGGTGGAGTTCGGAGCCGGCCGGCTGCTGGTGCAACCCGGCCCCAGAGACCGGCTCTACGGCCTGGCGCTCAAGTACGACGCCGAGCGCTTTCACCCGATTGGGAGCTACAACCCGGCTACGGCGGAGGTCCGCCTGGGAGTGGCCAACGATGGCGGCGGCGGCATCCGGGTCGACCTGAAGCGAGCGCTGCCGCAGGTGGCGGTGGTGGAGTTTCCGACGGCGGTGGATCTGACGCTGGACGTCATCGTGGGTGCCGCGGAAGGCACCCTGAGGCTGGGCGGGCTCCGGCTCGCGGCCCTCGATCTCAAGTCGGGTGCAAGCCGCACCGCGATCTCCTTCGACACTCCGAACGCCGGGAGCTGCCGCACCGCGCAACTCACCTCTGGCGTGGGCGAGCTCACGATTGCCGCGGCGGGCAACGGCGGCTGCCGAAGCTGGCGATTCGATGGGGGGGTCGGGGCGGTGACCGTCGACCTGGCCGGAGCCTGGCCCGCCGATGCGCACATGACCATGAACATGGCGCTTGGCGGAGTGACGCTGCGGACACCGAAAGACCTGGGGATTCGCGTGACCGTGGCGGGGTTCCTCTCGGATCTCGACGCGTCGGGATTCACCAAGAGCGGGAAGACCTACACCTCGACCAACTATGCGAGGGCCAAGCGGCACGTCGAGGTGGAGCTGCAATCGGCGTTGGGCGGAGTGACGGTGGAATGGCGGTAGGCCCGTCAGGCGGACGGCGAGGGGCCCCACAGGTCGGAGAAAAACCGGGGCAGGTCGATGACCAGAGGGTCGCTGACGCCCGGAGGTTGCCAGGCGAGGTGCTGGTCGAGGATCTCGGGGCGTTCGTCGGCCGGCCGCCAGCGCTCGACGGCACGCGCGTCAAGATCGACGACCCAATACTCTGGGATTCCGGCCCGCTGGAATCGGCGCCGCTTGACGATGCGGTCGACGCGCGCCGTGCTGGGGGAGACGATCTCGACGACCAGCACCGGATTGGGGAATCCGCTCCACGCACGCCGGTCTGCCGGCAACGAGGGCACCACGAACAGATCGGGCTGGGAAAGCTGGTCTCCGCCCAACTGAAGGTCGGCGGGAGACGTCATGATCTGCCCCAGGGCGTGCAATTTCACAAAGGGAAGCAGCGCCTCCCATAGCAGGGAGAGCCCGAGCTGATGCAGGCTGGAGGGCGCCGGCGTCACCAGCAGCTCGCCGTCGAACAGCTCGTAGCGATTGCCGTCGTCCGGCAATGCCAGCACCATTTCCCGGGTCCACCTACCGGCAGTATCAGGCATGACCATAGCGTACGCTCCTCGGCGCCGAGTGTGCAAGGGGGCATCGACCATGATCGTCCGGAGGGGTTGCCGGAGTGGTATCATTTTGACGCAGGCTCTCCACGAAGGCAGTCGCTGAATGGAGCGTGCCGTCCTCGCAGAGTCAAATCCAGTCGGTCGTTCGGTGCCCGAGGCTATGGCGTCAAGGCTTCCTCGGCCGGAGGAACTATGTCATCGGCCTATCTGTTACCTACGTCTCCGGCTCGGTCCTGCGCACTCCAATACGCCTGATCCCCAAACAGGACCTGCTCCTGGCCATGCAGCAGCGCCGGCAGTTGGGTAATATCGGCAGCGGTCGCATCCGTCGCCGTCAGGCTGTGCACCACCCCGCCGAGATCGGTCCCCGTATGCAGCTTCATCCCGAAGTGCCACTGCTTCCCCTTGCGGGTCTGGCGCATCTCGGGGTCCCGCGCCTGGGCCGCGTTCTTGGTCGAGCTCGGGGCCGCGATGATCGTGGCGTCGACGATCGTGCCGGTCTTCAGCAGCAAGCGCTTCGCCGCCAGCAGGCCCCCGATCGCCGCGAAGAGCGCCTGGGTCAGCTGATGCCGCTCCAGCAAATGGCGAAAGCGCAGGATGGTCGTCTCATCCGGCACCACGTCGTCACTCAGCTCGACCCCCACGAACCGGCGCACCGATTCGCTGTCATAGAGGGTGTCCTCGGCCTGCGGATCGGAGAGGTTGACAAACTGCTGGACGACGTAGATCCGCAGCATCGTCTCCAGCCCCAGCGGCTGGCGGCCCCGGCCGGCCTTCGGATAGTGGGGCGCGATCAGCGCCAGCAATGCCGGCCAAGGAATCACCGCATTCATCTTGGCCAGGAACCGCTCCCGCCGGGTGATCTTGCCCTTTTGCTGCCAGGCGATCGAGGCAAACGTCCGTTGCTCGCTCATCGCGCACCGCTCCCGATGGAGGTCAAGGCCCCAGCACCACCCCAATATCGGAACTTGCGTCCGGCGTGTCGAGAGACTTATTCAGAGCTTCCCTAGGGCGCTGGTGCGGTCGAGCAGTTTGCTGACCGGCACCAGCTCGTAGCCGAGAGCGCGGGCGCGGGGGATCTCCTCGCGCAGTACGGCCAGTGTCGCCGGGTGGGGGTGGCCGATGGCCACCGCCGAGCCCCGTTCGCGGGCGCGGTTGAGCAGGCGGGCGAACTCGTAGCGAATCGCCGCCGGGCGCAGATCGTCGTCGAGGAAGACCTGGCGCTCGGCGGCGGGGATCTCAAGGGCGGCGGCAAGGCGGTAGGCGACGCTTCGGACGCTGGTGCGGGAGTCCACGAAAAACAGGTGCTGGGCGGCGACGACGCCGAGCACCGCTCGCATTGAGCGGTCGTCGGCCGTGAGCACCGATCCCATGTGATTATTGACCCCGGCCGCGCCGGGCACCGCGGCGAGGGCGGCTCGGGTAGCGGCCGCCAGCTCGTCGTCGCTCATCGCGAGAGTGAGCGCTCCCGGACCGGGATCGGCTCCGTTCGTGCCCTGCATCGGGAGGTGGAGGAGGACCTCGGCCCCCCGCCGCCGCAGCTCGGCGACCACCTCCCCGGTCCTCTCCTCGAAGGGGAGGACGGCGTAGCTCAGCGGCGCCCCCAGAGCCTCCAGCGCCTCGACATCGCCGACGCTGCGGCCAAGGTCGTCGATTACCAGGGCGACCCGCGCGCTTCCCGGCGGCACCGGCAGAACCACAGGGGGCGGCGGCGGCGCGGCGCGGCGGAGGGTTCGATAGCCGGCATACCCGGCGACGATCACCCCCAGCGCGACGACGAGGAAGCGCACGGATGGTTTGGGGGACATCAGTGGTTCAGCAGGGCTAGGTGGATGGAACGATCCGGGGCGCTACTGGTTGATGATGGGCAGCGACATCCCCCGCGCCCCCGCTTGGCTGTGCACCCGCTCGGCGACCGCCAGCAGCGCCACCGCCGCGGCGCTCGACGGCTCCGCCACGATGATCGGGTTGCCGGCATCGGCCTTCTGCGCGAGCCCGAGCTGCAGCGGGATCGAGCCGAGTAACGGAACCCCCACCTCGTCGGCGAGCCGCTGTCCGCCCCCTTCGCCGAAATACGCCACCTGGTTCCCCGTCGCAGGGTCGGTGAACGAGCTCATGTTTTCCACGATGCCGAGCACCGGCACGCTGACCCGCTCGAACATCCTGGCGCCCTTCAGCGCGTCGCCCACCGACATGTCTTGCGGAGTGGTCACGATCACCGCGCCCGACACCGCGACCGACTGCACCAGCGAAAGTTGCGCATCCCCGGTTCCCGGCGGCATATCCACCAGGAAATAGTCGAGCTCGCCCCAGTCCACGTCCCGCAGGAACTGCTGGATCACCTTCATGATGATGGGGCCGCGCCAGATGGC
>JAYUAL010000099.1:0-2338 GCA_043741355.1 Gemmatimonadales bacterium
CTTTAGTTTGAGCCACATGCCGCTCGGGTACCCGCCAAAAGGCCGAATCGGACCGGGCATATGGTTTGCCCATGGGAGGTTGCGGTTCGATCTCGTCCAGGGAGTTCATGATGTCGCACGGCAAAGCTTTCCGACTAGTTGCTCTCCTCGTTGGACTCGTGCTGGGGGGTACGGTGCCTCTCGCGGCGCTGACCGGCGGGCCGAGCTGCGGCCAGCGCGACACGCCCAACCTGATCTTTCCAGGCGATCCGCGCTGGGCCGCGGACCTGAACGTCTACCCCAACCAAAGCAACGCCGGTACGGTGGGTATCACCGGCAACAATCCCCGCAGCGGCAACGGCTCACTCGAGCTGAGCACCAGCGGGAGTCTCTTCGATTGGGCCTTCTTCCAGCGTCTTTCGGGGGCGAGTGCCTGGGGCCTCCTGTCCTCGGTCAACTGCGTGACGTTCGACTGGTACCGCGCGGGTTACACCCTCCCGCCCGACGCACCGTCTTCCCTGACCGCCGAAACGTGGCAGGAACAGACCCCGGTGCTCCGCCTGATGGTACGGGACCTGGTCGGCGACCAGGTGCTCAACAGCCAGCTGGTCTGGGAGCGGTGGTACAACACGAGAGGGACGATCTCGCCCACCAGCAACGATCAGTGGAATTTCGAGGACCTGACCGGGCAGCTCTTCTGGCGGAACTTCGACGGCGGGAACACTTACACCAACGCGGGTTGTGCCAACGGTGCCTTCAATGGCTCCAACAATCTGCAGACTTTCGATCTGGGCGGGTGGGCGGGCAACTGCTATTCACCCACGGCGGAAGTGTACGGCGTCATGATCGGGCTGGGCAGCTACTGGCCCGGCACTTATCAGGCGTACCTCGACAATGTGCAGGTTGGCCTGAACGGCCAGCCCGGCCTCGCCGTGGAAGACAACTTCGAGCTGGCCGGCCCCACGACGGTGACTCCGGAGCCGGGATCACTCGTCTTGCTTGGCACCGGTCTGGCCGGCCTCGCCGGCGCCGCCCTGGTGCGGCGCCGGAAGCGCGCCGCCTGAGATCCTCAACTCACGGCCATTTCTCCCAGAGCCCCTCCGCCTAGCCTGACCAGACCGACGAAAATCGTGCCCACCAGCCCTCCGGAAACGGCGATGGCTCCCTCCTCGTAGTGATCAGTGACGAAACGGATGGACGCGCGCTATTCCACCTACTCCACCATCATCTACTTCAATCCGGGCACTGGGTGGTTCGGTTCACCAACGCGGGCACCAATACCGTGGTCGCCTCCACCGCTTCGATCCCAATCGCCGCGGGACAGGTCCGCGCCGTTACCCTGCAGCGGACCCCCGGAGGAGGGTTTACCACCTCGGTGGTCACCGAGAACTAGGTGGGTCGGGTCACTTCCCCGAGATGATGAACATCCGGCCCGACTGGAACCCTTTGATGTTGCTCCAGGTTGACGTGAGCAGCAGGTCCGGGGCACCGTCGCCGTCCACGTCGCCGACGCCGGTTGCGTCGAATCCCAGGGTCTCGCCGGGAACCCTGCCGGTGATCGCGCGGATCAGCTTCCCGTTTTTTCCCGGAGTAGAGGTACACCACCGAGGTAAACATTCCGCCGAGCGCCGCCCCGGTGCTGTCCGATTCGATGACGAACCGGGGTCGCGGCGCGGCGCCCTCGAAGATGTACACCCGCCCGTGGTTCCCCGGCCCCGCGCCCGGGGCACCCACCAGCATCGGCGTGCCGCGTCGCCTCGGGGCGCCCGCGACGATGCTGCCGAATCCGTCCCCCGCGTGCTCCCCGTCCAGCGTCCGGAGCCGCGACCCGTCCTTGCCGGAAAAGAGGTACGCGCGGCCGGCGCCCTGACCGGCGGCGGCAGCGCCGACGATCACATCGTCGAAGCCGTCCCCATTCTGGTCGCCGGCTCCGGACGCACTCGCGCCGAAGCCCTCGTTGGTCGAGTCCGGCATCAATGTGAGCAGCAGCCGGCCGTCGCGACCGGAGTAGACGTAGGCCCGGCTCGACCCGGGGGCTCCGGCCACGACGTCTCCAGCGCCGTCGCGATTGATATCACCCGCGCCCTCCAGGCCGATGCCGAGGTTCTCGCCCTCCGCGCCAGTCTGCATCCAGAGGAGGGTGCCGGTGCGGCCCGAGTACACGTATACCCTGCCCAGTCCATATCGACCGCGCCGGAGGCCTTGAGCTTCTCGAGCAGGGAGAACGCCTCGGCGGGATGACCCTGGAGCGCCTGGATGCCCGCGGCGCTATACATGGCCTGAAGCCGGAGCGGGCGCGGCTGGCTGACGGCGAGGTAGGTCGAGAGCGCCTTGTCGAGATCGCCCTTCTTGCGGTAGG
>JAYUAL010000100.1:0-2338 GCA_043741355.1 Gemmatimonadales bacterium
CGACCACCTGCTCTCCCACTTCGGCGCGGAAACCCCGGCCATTTACAAGCTCTGCCGGGAGCGACCCGAGCTGGCGCAGCCACTGCACCCCGAGCATCCAGCAATCGGGGCCGAAGTGATCTTCTCGGCCGAGCGGGAATTCGCGGTGCGGGTGGACGACATCCTGGCGCGGCGGCTGCACCTTACTACCGAGACGCGGGACCGGGGTGCCGCCGCCGTTGCCCGGGTTAAGGAGTTGCTAGCTGGGAGCTAGGCCGGCTTGGTGCCGAACCCGCGCCGCTCCATGCGGCCCCATCCTTTGGCCTTCCGGAAGACCGTCACCAGCCCGCGAAGCCGCCAGAGCGCCGTGAGCTGGCGATATCCGAAATTCTCCGCCACCGCCAGCCAGATCAGCCGGTAGAGGTCCGACCGTTTCGGGTAGCGGCGGAATCCCAGCTCCTCCAGGGCCACCGCCGTGAACGAGAGGCCGATGCCAAGGCCGATCGCCACCGAAAGGAACGCGGTGGCGTACACGGTGGAGACCCGGCCCAAAACGAGCGCCACCACGAAACCGATGTATCCCAGCACCTCGACGAGCGGGCTCAGCATCTCCAGAAAAACGAAGTACGGATAGGCCAGCATCCCGATCCGGCCGTACCGGGGGTTGAGGAGCATCTTGCGATGCCGGAGCAGCACCTCGACCAGGCCCCGCTGCCACCGGTCCCGCTGGCGGCCCAGCACCTTGAGGGTGCCGGGGCACTCGGTCCAGGCCACCGGGTCGGGCACAAAACCGATGGTGTAGGGGATGTTGTTCTCCAGACAGTGGCGGTGCAGCCGGACCACCAGCTCCATGTCTTCCCCGACGGTATCGGTGGCGTACCCGCCGATTTCCACCACCAGCTCGCGCTTGAAGACCCCGAAGGCCCCCGAGATGATCAGGGTCGAATCGAGCTCGTGCCAGCCCATGCGTCCCGCGAGGAACGCGCGGAGATACTCCAGCACCTGAAAGCGGGGCAGCAGCTCCTTCGGGAGCCGGACATCGGTGACCGCGCCCTCCTCCACGGTGCAGCCGTTGATGATCCGGATCACTCCGCCGGCCGCGATGGTACGGGCGTCCTCGACGAAGGGACGCACGATCCGGGTGAGCGCCTCGCGCTCCAGCAGGCTGTCGGCGTCCATCGCGCAGAAGAGCGGGGTTCGGCAGAAGTTTAGCCCCGCGTTCAGGGTGTCCGCCTTGCCGCCATTGTTCTTGTCGATGACCCAGAGCACGTGGTGGGTCTTGCTGCGGTACACCCCCCGGACCTCGGCGGTGGGGATGGCTCCGGTCGGGAGCCGGAACGATTCCTCCAGATCGAACGCCTCTTTGAGCCGCTCGAGGGTCTGGTCCTTCGATCCGTCGTTGCAGACCAGGATCTCCATGTCGCCGTAGCGCAGCGTCAGCAGCGAGCGGGTGGACTCGACGCAGGTGGCTTCCTCGTTGAACGCCGGCGCGATCAGGGTGATCGGGGGCATGCCGGTGGAGCCGAGCAGGTCCTCCATGTCGAGGGAGCGGAGCCGGCGGACGTAGCGGCGCAGCGAGCGGAACGCGAACAGCCCGGTGATGAAGTAGCCGGCGCTGAGCACCACAAAGTAGACCAGGACCAGCCCGTTGAAGATGTCCAGCAGCCTGATGACAAGATCGTAGATCACGCGGGCTTCCCAGCGAGCAGCTGTTGCGCCATCTCGGCCCGCGGCGTCTCCAGCCGCGCCAGCGCCTCCAGCTTGTCGGTGGCGCCGGCCTCGAGCAGGGCCTCGCCGGCGCGGAGCACGACCCAGGCCGAGTCGTCGTGGAACGCACCGACGAGAAAGGGAAGATCCTCGGCCGCACCCACGTGGCCCAGCGCCGCGATGGCCCGGGCCCGCACGATCGCCTGGGGGGAAGCGGCGTGGCGGCGGATGGCGGGCAGGTGCTCAACCCGTCCCACGTGCGACATGAGATTGAGCGTCGCGGCGATCAGGTTGCGGTCGGTCGATTCGTTGAGCACCTTCGCAGCGGCGTCGGCGGAGACGTAGTCGTGGAGCTCACGGAGCGCGTCGGCCGCGACCCCGCGCACCGACAGCGGGTAACCCGGATCGGCCAGCGCGGTGCGAAGGGCCGGCGCCACCGCGGGCCCCATCGTGGCCAGCATCGACGCCAGAAAGCTGGGCCGCCACTGATCGAAGCGGTGCATGCGGCTCAGAATTCCGGCGGCATACTCGGGAGTCCCGGTCCGGGCCAGCGCGCGCGCCGCCACCATCGCCACCAGCGGGGACGGATCGTCGAGCGATCGGAGAATCACGTGCATGTAGCGGCGGCTTCCCAGCGTGCTGAGCGTCTGGA
>JAYUAL010000101.1:0-12913 GCA_043741355.1 Gemmatimonadales bacterium
CGCTCATGGCCGCGGTGGCCGCCCGGGGCCGCACCGTACTGCGCAACGCCGCCGCCGAGCCGCACGTGCAGGACCTGGCCCGCTGTCTGGTGGCGATGGGCGCCGCCATCGAGGGCATCGGCTCCAATCAGTACGTGATCGAAGGCGGCCGGCCCCTTCACGGCTGCCAGTTCGAGATCGGCCCCGACCACATCGAAATTGCGAGCTTCATCGGGTTGGCGGCGGTTACCAACAGCGCAATCTCCATCGATCCGGTGCGCCCCGAGGAGCTTCGCAGCATCCTGTTCGGGTTCGACCGGATGGGGATCCGCCCCCGGATAACGGGGAGCACGCTGATCGTGGACAAGGACCAGGAGCGGCGGGTGCGTCCCGATCTGGGCGGCCACATCCCCAAGCTCGAGGACGGCCCCTGGCCGGCCTTCCCCGCGGACGTCATGTCCATCGCCATCGTCACCGCCACCCAGTGTGCCGGGCTTCTGCTGGTGTTCGAGAAGATGTTCGAGTCCCGGATGTTTTTCGTGGACAAGCTGATCGGTATGGGCGCACGGATTGTCCTCTGCGACCCGCACCGCGCGGTCATCGCGGGTCCCTCCCCGCTTCGGGGGGGCACGGTCGAGTCGCCCGATATCCGGGCCGGCATGGCCATGCTCCTGGCCGCCCTGGCCGCCGACGGCCAGAGCGTGATCCATAACATCGGCCAGATCGAGCGCGGCTACGAGAACATCGACACGCGGCTTATTGCCCTGGGCGCGGAAATCGAGCGAGCCGACGGGTGAGGGAACGCCCGATGCCCGGACTGGTGCCCCGGTTCGAGCTGCCCAAATGGCGGGAGCGGTACGGCGTGGTCGCGGGCATTACCGGCCGGGGAAGCGATCCACTCCCCTTCGACCTGGGCCTGGGCGGGACCGTGGCCACGGTGGGACTGGTGCTTCATCGCTGGCATGACCTGCAAGCCGCTGTGCCCGGCTGCACCAGCCTGGTCGTCTCCCGGCAGGTACACGGTACCAGCGTGGCTTGGCACGAGTCGCTGCGCGGCCTGACGATCCTTACGGGCGTTGACGGACACGCGACGGCCACAGTGGGCGTTTTCCTGGCCGTCTCGGCGGCAGACTGCATCCCGGTGTACATCGTCGATCCGGTGCGCCGCGCGGTGGCCCTGGTACACGCGGGCTGGCGGGGCACCGCGGGCCGAATCCTACCAAAAGGCATCGCCGAGCTGGTGAACCGGGGTAGCCGTGTGGAACATCTTGTGGTGCATTGTGGAGTAGGGATTTGCGGCCGGTGCTATGAGGTAGGGCCTGAGGTATTCACCGGCTGCGGCCTGGCGGCCCCTGCGGGCGGCAAGGGCCGGTTCGATCTGCGCGGAGTACTGGCGGCCCAGGCCCGCGATGCCGGTGTGGAAACTGTTTCCACATCCGAGTTTTGTTCTGCACACGATCCGGGGCTCTTCTTCAGCCACCGGGTCTCGGGCGGCGCCGACGGTCGCATGGTGGCATACCTGGGGCTGGTGGCCTAAAATGCAGAAGCCTAAAATGCAGAAAAGGAATCGACCTATGCCTTCACTTCGCTCCCCCCGGTTTCTGGCGTGCTGTCTCACCCTTGCCGGCTGCGCCATCGGGACCGGCCCCGCGGTCGATGGCTCGTCGCCCCAGGTGCGGATCGACGCCCCCGCTGCCAACGCCACCGTCAGCAACCAGGTCCCGATCGATATCACCGCGATCGACGATGTCGGGATCGACAAAATCAGAGTGCTGATCGATGGCGTGCTGCTGACCGAGATATTCACGCCTCCCTTTCGCGCCCTCTGGAATTCGCAGTCGGTGCCCAACAATACCAGCCATGTGATTCGGGTCGAGGCCCAGGATCTCGCCAAGAACCTTGGCTCGGCCCAGATCTCGGTGACCGTGAAGAACGGGGTCCAGGCGCCCCTGGCGGTCCCCCAATAGTCCAGCTCGAAAGCAGGGGGCGGTGGCATACAGCCCAAGGGGTTAGCCCGCTTCACCTGATTTGACTCGGGGCTTTGGGGCGGGTATCTTTTCCGGGCTTGAGTGGGTTGGGACTGGGAGCGGTCCGCTGGACCTTGATGTGGGGTGCTCCCCCACATTTTTGTTTTCGGCCTGTCGCGTCACCCCCGATTCCCACCGCCCCCCCTTCTTATTCCGGTTCCGTCCGGCTCTCCGGAGCGATTCCGGTATCCAATCGTGCAGGGAGTTTGCATGGCGGGTTCAGCCGAAATGTTGGCCGCGTTTCGCGAGCTGACGACGACAAAACAACTCGACCGCTCCGATTTGCTGGAGCTGTTGCGGGACGGCATTCACGCCGCCCTGGCCCGGAAATTCGGTCCCAATGTCCGCTTCGAGCTGGACGTGGACGAGCTCCAGGGCAGCGTGCGGGTGATGCGCCTTCGCACCGTCGTCGAGACGGTCGAAGACTCCAGCGCTCAAGTGTCGGTCGAGGATGCCCGCTTCGAGGATCCCGAGTTCCAGCCCGGGGATGTATTGGAAGAGGAAATCCCCTTCACCGAATTCGGCCGGCTGGCGGTGCAGGCCGCCAAACAGCGGATTATCCAGCGGGTGCGCGAGGGCGAGCGGACCAAGATCCGGGAAGAATTTGGCGACAAGGTGGGCGAGCTGCTCTCCGGCGAGGTGCAGCAGATCGAGCGCGGCAAACTGGTGCTCATGCTGAATAAATTCCGCGAAGCGGAAGCCATTATCCCCTATCGCGAGCAGAATCACCGCGAGCATTTCCACCAGGGGGACACCATTCGCGCGGTGCTGAAGCGGCTCGAGGAAACGCCGAAAGGCCCCCGGCTGGTGCTGTCCCGGGGAGACCCGATGTTCGTGGCGGCGCTGTTCAAGCTCGAGGTGCCGGAAATCGCCCAGGGCGTGGTCGAGATCCGCGCCATCGCGCGCGAGGTGGGCAGCCGCACCAAGGTGGCCGTCATCTCGAAAGACGACGCGATCGATCCGGTCGGCGCGTGCGTGGGGCTCAAGGGCTCCCGGGTGCAGGCGGTGGTCAACGAGCTGGGCGGCGAGCGGATCGACATCGTGCCCTGGTCGCCCGATCCGGAGCGATTCGCGCGGCTGTCGCTCGCGCCCGCCCGGGTGGCCAAGGTTTTCTCGGATCCCGAGAGCAAGACCATTCAGGCGGTCGTGGACGAGGACCAGCTCTCGCTGGCCATCGGGCGGAACGGCCAGAACGTGCGGCTGGCCTCGGAGCTGACCGGCTGGAAGATCGATCTCTACTCCAGCCGCGAATGGCTGGAGCGCGGAGGCGAGGGTCCGCTGTTCATGCTGGCGCCGCTCGAGGAAGAGGAAGCATCCTCGAACGCGGCCCAGGTGGCCTTGTCGGAGCTCAAGGGTCTGTCGCCCGAGGTGCTCGCCATCCTCGACAAGGGGGGGTACCGGACCCTGAATGACATCCTGGACCTGGAGCGCGAGGACATCGACAAGGTGCCGGAGATGACCCCAGCCGCCGCCGACGAGCTGATGGCGTTTCTCGCCGATCTCACGGCCGAGGAACCTGGGGAGGACGCGAAGCCGGCTTCATGAGCGGCGTGCTGGGATTGCTCGGCCTCGGGATCCGGGCCGGAAACGTGGTGGTCGGGGTAGACGCGGTTCGGCGCAGTCTCCAGGCGCGGGAGTGCCGCTGTATCGTCGTCGCGAAGGACGCCAGCCAGCGGGCGCGGGAAAAAGTGGTACGGCTCGCGACGGCGTTGGGGGTTCCGCAGGTGGAGGGGCCGGAGGCAGCCCTGTTGGGCGCCCGGCTGGGAAAGCCCCCGGTGATGGTGGCCGGGATTCGGGATGCCGCGCTCGCGGACGGGATCGTCCGGGCCGGGGCGGCAGGGCAGGGCTGACGGAGGATTGAGTGGTCAAGACGAAAGTGCAGGATCTCGCTGGCGAGCTGGGCGTGCCGACCGAGCAGCTGATGACGCTGCTCAAGGACATGCACCTTCAGGCGCGCGGCCCGCAGTCCTCGCTCGACGACGATCAGGTCGCCGCGCTTCGGGTCCGCTGGGAGCGGGAAAGGCGCAAGAAGGCCCCGGAGCCGGCCAAAAAGCCGAAGCGCCGGGTCACCAAGGCTGCGACCGCCGAGCCGGTGACGCCTCCACCAGACCTCGCGGTCAAGCCGTCGAAGCGTCGCCGCACCGCCGCCGAGGTCGCCGAAGTTGAGGCGGTAATCGAGGCCGAGCGCCAGGCCGAGGCGGCCGCTTCGGCCGCGTTCGAGCTGCAACGTCCGACACTCGAAAAGCTCGAGCTCCCCGAGTTCAGCGGTCAGCCGATGCCCACCATCGAGGAGCGCGCCCGCGCGCTCTTCAAGGACCTGCCGCCCCTTCCGGCCGAGCCCGAGGCTGCGGCCGAGGCGGCCGAAGAGACCGCCCCGGAAGCTCAGGTGCAGCCCGAGCGGGTTACCCTGCCGCCGCGCGTGGCCCCCGTCTCGGACGGACCCGCCATCGTACATCGCGCCCCATTCATTCCGCCGCGGGTGCCCCGTCCGGCTCCCGGCGGAGACGCCGGCCGTCAATCGGGCAGAGGTGGACCTCGTCCGGTGTTCAGCAGCAGCCCCGGTGCCCCGGGCTCGACCAGCGCGCCGTCCCGTCCCGGCAGCCGCCCTGGGGGCCGCCCCGACGGTCCCAATCGTTCCAGTGGTCCCAGCCGTCCCGGCGGGCCTCCCGGCCGCTCGGGTGGTCCCGGCGGTCCTCCGGGCCGGTTCGGGACTTCTACCTCGGGCGCGCCGCCAGTGCGCACGTTCGGCCCGGATGCTAAGCCGGCCGGCAGCGGTGACCGCAAAAAGGGGAAGAAGAGCCGCAAGAACTACGTCGATCAGGATGCGGTGCAGGCCAATATCCTGAAGACGCTCCAGGGCATGAAGGGTGGGGCGCGTGGCAAGCGCCGCTCCGACGAGCCCAGCTATCGCGACCTGATCGCCAGCCGCACGGCCGAGGAAAAGGAGCGGGAAAAGACCCGGATCCGGGTGAACGAGTTCATCTCGGTGGCGGAGCTCGCCGAGCAGATGAAGATTCCGGGCAACCAGATCGTCCAGTTCGCATTCAAGGAGCTGGGCCTGATGGTGACGGTCAACCAACGGCTCGACTTCGACCAGATCGAGCTGATTGTTTCGGAGTTCGGATTCCAGGCGGTCCGTGAAGACGAATACGCAGCCGAGCTCACCACCGCGCCGATCGAGGACAAGGCCGAAGATCTGACGCCGCGTCCGCCAATCGTCACGATCATGGGCCACGTCGACCACGGCAAGACCTCGCTGCTCGACTACATCCGCAAGGCCAACGTGGTTGCCGGCGAGGCCGGAGGCATCACTCAGCACATCGGCGCATACCACGTGGCCCTGCCGGTCGGGAAACGGATCACCTTCCTCGACACCCCGGGCCACGAAGCGTTCACCGCCATGCGGGCCCGCGGCGCCCAGGTCACCGATCTCGTGGTGCTGGTGATCGCGGCCGACGACCAGGTCATGCCCCAGACGGTGGAAGCCATCAGCCACGCCCGGAACGCCGGCGTGCCGCTGGTCGTGGCGATCAACAAGATCGACCTCCCCTCGGCCAATATTCCCAAGGTCAAACAGGACCTGCTGCAGCACAACGTGGTGCTGGAGGAATTTGGCGGGAACATTCTCTCGACCCAGATCTCGGCCAAAAAGGGCACCGGCGTCGACGAGCTGCTGGAGAAGATCCTGCTGCAGGCCGAAGTGCTCGACCTCAAGGCCAACGCGGGGGGGCCGTGCCACGGTACCGTGCTCGAAGCCACCCTGGATCCGGGCAAGGGCCCGCTCGCCACGGTGCTGGTCCAGCGCGGCACGCTGCATCTGGGAGACAACTTCATCTGCGGCAAGTTCTCCGGCCGAGTCCGCGCCATGAGCGACGAGCGGGGCAAGCCGGTGAAGGAAGTCGGGCCTTCGCTCCCGGTGCAGATCCTCGGCTTCGAGGGTGTACCGGCGGCCGGCGACACCTTCATGGTCGTGGCGGACGCCAACGAGGCCCGCGAAATCGCCCAGAAGCGCCAGCGGCTCGAGCGGGAAGCCCAGAACCGGCGCGGAGCGCGCGGCGGCACCTTGGAAGACTTCAGCCGGGCCCTCAAGGAGGGCCAGGTCACCCAGCTCAAGATCATCATCAAGGCCGATCAGGGTGGCCCGGCGGAAGCGCTGGCAGACGCGCTGGCCCAGCTCAGCAACGCCGAAGTCCGGGTCGATGTGATCCATCGCGGCGTCGGCGCCATCACCGAGAGCGACGTGCTGCTCGCCAAGGCCTCGGGCGCCATCATCCTCGGCTTCCACGTCCGGCCCGACGCCAACGCGCGCACCACGGCGGAGCGCGAGTCGGTGGACGTCCGGACCTACCGGATCATCTACGAGGCGGTGGAGGACGTTCGCGCCGCGCTCGAAGGGCTCCTCAAGCCCGAGCAGCGCGAATCGGTTCTTGGCGACGCCGAAGTGCTGCAGGTCTTCAAGGTGAGCAAGGTCGGCACCATCGCAGGCTGCATGGTCCGCTCGGGTGTCATCCAGCGCACCGCGAAGGTCCGTGTGGTGCGCGACGGCACGCTGACTTATACCGGCGGGATCTCGAGCCTCAAGCGCTTCAAGGATGACGTGAAGGAAGTCCGGGAAGGCCTGGAGTGCGGCATCGGAGTGGAGAACTTCAACGATCTCAAGGTCGGCGACCGGATCGAAGCGTTCCGGATCGAGGAAATCAAGCGGACGCTGCAGCCCGCCGCCGGCGCGACGGCCTGAGGGCGGCGGGGCGATGAAAGGCGGCTCGCGACGCCGTCCCGAGCAGGTCGGCGAGATCGTGCGCCAGGTACTGGCGGAAACCATCGCCCGGGAGGTGCGCGATCCGCGGATCGGTTTCATCACGGTTACCAAGGTGGTGGTGAGCGGGGACCTGTCCCATGCCAACGTGTACGTCATGGCGCAGGGCGAGGAGCCGGAGCGGCTGAAGGCCATTGAAGGCCTCAAGAGCGCCGCGGGATTCCTGCGCGGCA
Organism: Gemmatimonadales bacterium; assembly: GCA_043741355.1. Lineage (GTDB taxonomy): Bacteria > Gemmatimonadota > Gemmatimonadetes > Gemmatimonadales > GWC2-71-9 > JABFSM01. Next base: position 6,996 of record JAYUAL010000101.1, read on the forward strand.
GAATCGCCAAGGCCCTGGCCACCCGCACCATCCCCGAGCTGCATTTTTCTCTGGACCGTGGCTTGGAGCACGCCGCCCGGATCAACGCGGTGCTGGCCGATCTCAAGCGGGAGCCGGTGGACTGAACGGCGCATTGCTGGTAGACAAACCGGAGGGTCCCACCTCGCACGACGTCGTGGCGCGCGCCCGCCGGCTCTTTCGCACCAGGGCCGTTGGGCATACCGGAACCCTGGATCCGTTTGCCACCGGTCTGCTGATCCTGGTATTCGGCGGGGCCACGCGGCTGGCGCGATGGGCGGAGCGGCACCGCAAAACGTACCACGCCGAGGCGTGGCTCGGCATCAGCACCGATACCGACGACCGAACCGGCGCGGTGACGTCGGAACGGACTCCGCAGTCCTGGCCGATCCGTAGCCAGGTGGAGGCGGCGGTCGCCGGTCTGAATGGAGTACAGAACCAGCGCCCCCCCGCCTATTCCGCCAAGCGGATCGAGGGTGAGCGCAGCCACCGGCTGGCGCGGCGGGGCGGGAGTCCACAGCCGGACCCGGTCGAGGTGACGGTGTTTTCGCTCGAGCTCCTGGAGTACGTGCCACCGCTGCTGTCGTTCCGGGCCGAGGTGAGCCCGGGCACCTACATCCGCGCGCTGGGGCGCGATCTGGGCGAGCGGCTCGGCACCGGAGCCCACCTCACCGGGCTCCGCCGGGAGAGGATCGGTCCCTGGAATGTGGAACAGGCGACCCCGCTGGCGGATCTCAGCGGCTCGGAGCCGGCACTCCCGGCGAGGCTACTGGTGGGAGACCTTCCGGCGGTCCAGCTCAGCCCGGAAGAAGTTGTCGCAGTGGGACACGGTCGCGCGGTGACGCGGGAAGGGCCTACCGCCGGAGAAGCGGCGCTGCTCGATGGAGAGCGGCTGGTGGCGGTGGCCCGGGCGGTGCCCGCGGGGTGGCATCCAGTGGTGGTGCTGGGATGATCGAGCCCGGTGTGCTGTTCGCCGAGGGAAGCGTGGTGACGGTCGGTTCGTTCGACGGGATCCACCTCGGGCACCAGGCCATTGTCACCGAAGTCTGCCGGCGGGCCGCCAAGCGCGGCGTACCGGCGGTGCTGGTGACCTTCGAGCCCCATCCGGGCTCGGTGCTGACCCGGGGTGAGGCCCCGGCCCGCCTCACCACGGCGGTGGAGCGGCTCGAGATGGCGGCCGAGCTGGGGCTCGAGCGGATGGTGATCCTCCGCTTCGACCCCGCGCTCGCCGCCCTGCCGGCCGAGCAGTTTCTAACCACCGTCCTGCTGGCCCGGTGTGGCATGAAGGAGCTCGTGCTGGGCGCCGATCATGGCTTCGGGCACGGCCGCGGCGCCGACCGGCAGAATCTGCCGGCGATGGGAGAGCGCTTCGGGTTCGCGGTATCGGTGGTAGACCCGGTTCCCGATGCCCAGGGCCAGGCGATTTCCAGTACCCGGATTCGCGGTGCGCTCGCGGCCGGAGAGCTGGCGCGAGTCTCGGAGTGGCTGGGCCGGCCCTACCGGATTTCGGCGCGGGTGGTGCCGGGGGCGGGAAAAGGGCGAACGATCGGCATCCCGACGATCAACCTGGACGGGCCGCCGCCCGACAAAGCCCTGCCGCCGGACGGCGTATACGCGGCGCTGGTGGAGTGGGGCGGCGGCGCCGCGGGAGCGATGCTCAACCAGGGACCCCGGCCCACCGTGGGCGATACCCGGCGGTCTCTCGAAGCGCACCTGTTCGGCATGGGGCAGGATCTCTACGGCCGTATGGTGCGGGTGGAGTGGGTGGAACGGCTGCGCGACATCCGGCGGTTTCCGTCGCTGGATGCGTTGCGCGCGCAGCTCGCGCTGGATCGGGAAGCGGCGCTCAGAATTCTGGCCCGCGCCCCGCTGACCTCAACCGTGCGCTCCTCCGGGGCGCGATGAGCGAACGATGTTCGGATCGATCCGTAACCGGCTGATTCTGATCGGGGCGCTGGTGGTGGCCTCGATATTCTATCTCTACCCGCGTCAGATCACCATCCGGGAACGGGGTGATAGCGGCGTGATGCGGGATTCTCTGGTCACCCGGGTGCCCCTCAAGCTGGGCCTGGACCTCCAGGGCGGCATGCACCTCGCCCTCGAGCTCGACCAGGCGAAGAAGGTCTCCGCCAATCCCAAGGCGGACATCGAGAAGGCGCTCCAGGTCCTCCGGAAGCGCCTCGACGAGTTCGGCGTGACCGAGCCGCTGATCCAGCAGGAAGGCTGCTGCCGGATCGTGGTTGAGCTCGCCGGCATCAGCGATCCGGCGCGCGCCAAGGGCATCGTGCAGCGGAGCGCCTACCTCGAATTCCGGATCACCGACAAGACCGGAGCGTTCGAGCGGGTGCTGCCCTCCATGGATCGCGCGCTGCGGTCGCTGGGTGTGGCGGGCGCGGTACCCGCGCAGAAGCCCTCGGCGGTACAGCAGCTCCTGGGTGGTGATTCAGCCAAAACCGCCGCGGACACCTCCACCATCGTCGGCGGGGTGCTGGAGGGGCTGATTCAGCCCGCCAACGCTGCCGGCATTCAGGCCTCTCCCGGCGAATTCGTCGTAGCCGAGGGTGCCTACCCCCGGGTGGACAGCCTGCTCAATCTTCCCCAGGTCAAAGCGCTCTGGCCCCGGAACATCGGATTCCTGTGGGCCGGCCAGCCGATCAGCCTCGGGGTAAACCAGTACCGGCTGCTCTACGCGGTGGATGAAAAGCCGATTATCACCGGGGAGCATCTGATTGATGCTACCGCGGCAGTGGATCCCCTCACCAACGGCCCCATCGTCCGTTTCGAGCTGAACAACGCCGGCGGGCGGATCTTCGGCAAGGAAACCGCGAAGCACATCAACGATTTCATGGCCATCGTACTGGACGGAAGGGTCCAGGGCCGGCCGCCGGTGATTCAGGGCCAGATCAGCCGGAGCGGGCAAATCACCCTGGGCAACCGGTCGCTCCAGGAAGCGCAGGATCTGGCGCTTACTCTTCGCGCCGGCTCTCTGCCGGTCCCGCTCAAGATCGTCGAGGAGCGGCAGGTCGGTGCCTCGCTGGGCGCCGACTCGATTCGGGGCGGCATCGTCGCCGGCATCGTGGGCACCGCGCTGGTGATCCTGATCATGCTGGGCTACTACGCCGTCAGCGGCATGCTGGCGGTAATCGCGCTCGCGTTTTACGCGCTCTTTGCGCTGGGCGGCCTGGCCATGATGGACGCCACGCTCACCCTGCCCGGCATCGCGGGCCTGGTGCTCTCGATCGGCATCGCGGTGGACGCCAACGTGCTGATCTTCGAGCGAATCCGCGAGGAGCTGGCGCGCGGCAAGACGGTGCGCCTGGCGGTGGACGAGGGCTTCAAGCACGCCATGCCCGCCATCATCGACTCCAATCTGGCCACCGTGCTCACCGCGCTCTTCCTCTTCCAGTTCGGCACCGGGCCGGTCAAGGGCTTCGCGGTCACCCTGATCATGGGTATCGCGGCGTCGATGATTTCCGCGGTGTTCATCACTCGCACCATGTACATGCTCTGGCTGCAACGGCGCGCCGATTCGGCTACGCTCAGCGTCGGCTCGGTCCGGCTGTTCAAGAACGCGAACTACGATTTCATCCTCATGCGGAAGTATGCCTACGGGATCACCGCGGCCGTCCTGGCCATCGGACTGGCGTTCATGCTGGCGCGGGGGGTCAACTACAGCATCGAATTCACCGGCGGCACCCTGGTCCAGATCAAGACCGCCGCCCAAATCAACGACGCCCAGCTTCGGGCCTCGCTCGATGGCGTGGGCCTGCGCGGCTCCGAAATCCAGCCCTTCGGCGCACCGGGTGAGTGGGTGGTCCGGGCCCGTGCCGCCGGCACGACCGACGCCAATGACACCCAGGCCACCGCGGCCCTGGTACAGCGAGCCCTCGACGGCTCCATCGGAGCCGGGAAGTACACCATTGTCCGGAGAGAAGCGGTCGGGCCGAAGGTTGGAGGCGAGCTCAGGCAGCGCGCTCTGCTGGCGATTCTGTTGTCATTCCTCGCGGTACTTGCCTACCTCGCATATCGCTTCGAGTGGCGGTTCGGAGTCGCCGCCGTCGCGGCGACCGCCCACGACATCCTGGCCACGATCGGATTCATCGCGGTCATCGATCTCGAGGTGAGCCTGGTTGTGGTGGCCGGGGTGCTGACAATGGTGGGCTATTCGCTCAACGACACCATCATCATCTTCGACCGCACTCGGGAGAACCTGAAGAAGCATCCCAAGGAGTCGTTCTACGACATCCTGAACCGCTCGATCAACGAGACGCTGCCGCGCAGCATCCTGACCCACGGGACCACGCTGTCCACGCTGCTGGCGCTCGCCATCTTCGGCGGCGAGGTGATCCGGCCCTTCGCGCTGGTGATGTTCTTCGGGGTGTTCACCGGGACGTTCTCGTCGATCTACATCGCGGCGCCGGTGCTCATGTACATCGAGACCCGCTGGCCCGGCGCCCACGCGCGCGGGGTCCGCGGCCCGGCCCCGAGCGGCCTGCCCGTTCCGGCCACCAGCGGGCGAAAGGCCTGAGCCGAAACGGGCGCCGTGCTGGTCGATACTCACTGCCACCTCGCGGACACCGCCTTTGCCGGCGACGCTCGCGAGGCGGTGGACCGGGCGATGGCGGCCGGCGTAGGGCACGTGGTGGTCGTCGGGGAGTCACGCGAGGCCGCCGAGAGGGCGCTTGCGATGGCCGCCGCCGACGCGCGGATCTCCGCGACGGCCGGAATGCACCCCCACATCGCGAGCGAGTGGGACAACCGCGCCGCCGAGTGGCTCACCCGGTGCCTCGCGGACGAGCGGGTGGTGGCCGCGGGCGAGATGGGGTTGGATTACCACTACGACTATTCACCGCGGGACCGCCAGCGCACCGCGTTCGAAGCCCAGTTGGAAATCGCCGCGACAGCGGGCAAGCCGGCGGTGATTCACTCGCGCGACGCGGACGAGGATGTCGCCGCGGTCCTCCGGAATCATCCCGGCACGGTGGCGGTGCTGCACTCCTTCAGCAGCGGGCCGGCGGTGCTGGACGCCGGGCTGGCACTCGGGCACTACGTGTCCTTCAGTGGCATGATCACCTTCAAGAACTGGCGCCAGGACGACGCGATCCGCCGGGTTCCTGCCGAGCGACTTCTGGTGGAAACCGACGCGCCCTATCTGGCTCCGGTGCCGCACCGCGGAACGCGCAACGAGCCGGCCATGGTGGTGCAGGTCGCCGCGCGACTGGCCGTGGTGCTCGGGCTCACGGCGGACGAAGTGGCAGGGATCACCACAGCCAACGCCCGCCGCCTGTTCGGCCGGCGCATCGCGGGCTAAAACGGGAGATCGGACTTGAGTCCCACCATCCCATCCGACATTGACATTGCGCAGGCCGCGAAGCCAAGGCCGATCGCCGACGTCGCGGCCGAGGTCGGTCTCACGCCCGCCGAGATCCTGCCGTACGGTCACACCAAAGCCAAGGTCACCATGGAGGCCATCCGGGCCAGGCAGCCGAGGGGCCGCCTCGTCCTGGTAACCGGCATCAGCCCTACACCCGCGGGTGAAGGCAAATCCACCGTGACGGTGGGTGTCAGCCAGGCGCTGCGCCGGCTGGGGAAAAAGGTGGTCGTCTGCATCCGGGAGCCGTCGTTGGGCCCGGTGTTCGGCGTCAAGGGCGGCGCGGCCGGCGGGGGCTATGCGCAGGTAATTCCCATGGACGAGATTAACCTGCACTTCACCGGGGATTTCCACGCCATCACCTCGGCGCACAACCTCCTCTCTGCGATGCTGGACAACCACCTGCATCACGGGAACGCCCTGGGACTGGACACCCGCCGGATCACCTGGCCCCGCACCATCGACATGAACGACCGGGCGCTGCGGCAGATCATCACGGGACTTGGCGGACTCAGCGGCGGCCCGACCC
>JAYUAL010000102.1:0-5604 GCA_043741355.1 Gemmatimonadales bacterium
CGGAATGAGCATCCCACGCCGTTGGTCTGGACCGCGACGGTGCGACAGATTCTGACCAAGGTCAGCAAAGCGAATAAGACTTTGGCGACACTACACTAGAAGGCGATTGAAACTCCCAGGTTGAACCGGGCCCCCGTCGCCGAGCCGGGGAGCCCTTCTGGCAACCATGCTCGAGTCCAGGTCTTTTGCGGATTTAGCGCGCCCGCGAGGACCCCGGCGACCGCGCCGACCCCGCCCAGAATCGCCGCGTTCCGTACCGAGTTATTGCGCCGGATGAAACAGAGGGCGCCATCGCCGTTACAGGCCGGCCCGCCCAGCGTAGCCACGAAGCCGGCCGTCAGAACCCCGGCCAGGGCACCGATCACGCCGCCTCGCAGCACCGCGGATCTCTTGTCGGTGAGCACCAGGAGCTGACTCTCGAAGGAGGGAGTGTAGAGTCTCGCGCCACCCCCGCGTTTGGGGCGAAGCATGAGGGTATCGCCCGCCATCCCCACGATGGTGCCGTCAAAACGGGGCAGGAAGGTTCCGTCGCCCGCTGCGATCCGGAGCCGGACTGACTGCCCCACGGAAACGAACGCTCGGGATTGCGCCATGAGCGGAAGGGCCGGCCCGCCGAGGGCTGCCAGCACGAGGAGCCACCGCATGAGCTCTCCGATGGGAGGATCCCTGACGAAGCAACCGCCTCGCCAGGGTCGAGTCAAGTACCGGAGCAGCGCGGACATGGCGCGTCGGTTCCGGCGTCAATAGGTTCCGGCACATGGACAACACCCGACTCGAAGCGTTCAGCGACGGCGTTCTTGCCATCATCATCACGCATTTTGCCCCGGTGCCCACCGCGCTCTATGGCGTGTTTCTGCTGATGTCGGCGTTGGCGTATTGGATACTGCTGCGCGCGATGCTCAGGGTGCAGGGCAGTGCCTCGCTCCTGGCGAAGGCGGTGGGCAATGATTTCAAGGGCACTCCGTCGCTGGTGATCTAAGTATTTGCGATCGCCGCGTCGTTCTGGCGGCAATGGATCGCGGGCCTGCTCTACGTGGTCGTGGCACTCATCTGGCTGGTCCCGGATCGGCGGATCGAGCGGGCACTCGCCGCCGAGGGGGGCGGACGCGAACAGCCCCTTCACGGCGCGCGCCATTACCGGTGAGGTCAATTCCGCTGCGGCGAGAGCGCTGGCGGAGCCCGGCGACAAAGGCGGGCTTTCGAGTAGTCGGACCGGTCGCCACACCCGACGGACCCGCCCTGCTCATGGTGATGGGGCGGCCCTGAATTCAAGGCGTATGTTTCCTCAACAGGAGGTCGAGGCCATGGACAACGACGATCTGCCGGTCGGCCGGGTACTCTCACGCCGCGGCGCCCTGGGGCTTCTGGGTGCGGCGGGTTATGCGCTCTGGACCGGCTGCGGCCCGGCCGGCGGTCAGATCAAGCCCGCCCGCGTCGCCGGTTGTGTGGCCCGGCCGGAGCAGACCGAGGGTCCCTACTTCGTCGACGAGCTCCTGCACCGTTCCGATCTGCGAGCCGATCCATCCGACGGAACCCTTCGGCCGGGAACGCCGCTCGAGCTCGCCATCGCCGTCTCGAGCCTCTCGGGAACCGCCTGCCGCCCCCTGGCCGGTTGGATGGTGGATCTCTGGCAATGCGATCATCTCGGGGTCTACTCCGACGTCAAGGATCCCGAGTTCTTCAACACGGTGGGAAAGAAGTTCCTGCGGGGCTATCAACTCACCGATGGAGAAGGCAAGGCCCGCTTCATCACGATCTATCCCGGCTGGTATCCCGGCCGGACCGTGCACATCCACTTCAAGATCCGGTCGCCCGTCTCCGCGCGAAGAGGCCTCGCGTTTACTTCGCAGGTCTACTTCGACGACGCGCTGACCGATCGGGTCTTCAAGGATGCGCCGTATGCCGGCCGTCCCGACCGCACGACTCGCAATTCCGCCGACGGCATCTTCCGGCGCGGAGGCTCGCAGCTGATTCTGGATCTTGCCCCGAAGGGTGCCGGGCATACTGGGACGTTCAATGTGGCGCTCACGGGCGTGTGAGCCGTTTCGCGGTCGTCGCTCTCGTTCTCGCGACGCTTCTCCTGGTGGTGACCCGCGAGTGGCTGGTGCTGCGTGCCCGGCAGCGGCAGCGCGGGCTGCTCCGGCGGTGGCCGATTCCGAAGGTGACGGTAGATCGGCTCGACTCGAGGTTCCGGCCCGACGAGCTTGGCGTCACCCGCGCCGCCGAAGTGACCTACGTGGGCCGGGGTACGATCAGGGTTCCCGGAGGCACCTCGGACACAGAGGCGTGGATCTTGGCGGTCCTCGCGAAGGATGCCCGGCAACTCTTCGAGTTCGGGACCTGCACCGGGAAGACTGCGTATCTCTGGGCCCGCAATCAGCCCGATGGTGGGACGGTTACGACCCTCACGCTCCCCCCGAGCGAGCTGAGCTCCTATCGATCCGCGGTGGGCGATGACCGAGCGGCCGAGGCCTATGCCCGGGAGGAATCGCGCTTCACCCGCTTCCTATACACTGGAACCGAGGCCGAAGGGCGGGTGGTGCAGCTCTATGGGGACAGCAAGCAGTTCGATGAGACGCCGTTTGCGGGTACCTGCGACGTGGTGTTCGTCGACGGCTCGCACGCATACTCCTACGTGGTGAGCGATACGGCCAAGGCGTTGACCATGGTCCGACCCGGCGGGCTGGTGCTCTGGCACGACTACTCGCCGGAATGCCCCGGCGTGTTCCGCGCCCTGAACGAGCTCGCAACGCAACGTCCGCTGGTGCATGTCAACGGCACTACGCTGGTGGCGTTCCGACGGTGAAGGGCCTCCCTCGCCGCCGGACCGCCTTGGGAATCTTCTTTGTGGCGGCAGGACTGTTGCATCTGGTGGCCCCGGGGGCATGCCTGGGCATCATGCCGCCGTTACTCCCCCACCCCAGGGCGCTGATCTATGTGAGCGGGGTCGCCGAGATTCTGGGCGGAATTGGCCTGATGGTGCCGGCCACTCGCCGGGCCGCGGGCATTGGGTTGATCGTCCTGCTGGCGGCGGTTTTTCCCGCCAACATTCAAATGTTATTGAATTGGCGGGAGCGGGGAACCAGCTGGTGGGCCGAGTTGATCCTCTGGCTGCGACTGCCTTTGCAGCTCCTTTTCATATGGTGGGCGTGGAGGTTGAGCCGGGCGGCCGGCACGGACGAGAAGTAATCGGGAGGCGGTATGGCCGGCGCCGCAATCTTCGCTCTGCGCCTCGGAGTCTGTCCGATCCTTCTGGCCTGGGCAGTTGCCTGCGCCGCCCATCCACACCCTGGTGCTCCCCGACCGGCGCGCGAGGGCTACGTCACCACCTCCGACTCGGCGCGACTCTACTATCGCATCACGGGAGCCGGCCTACGAATTTGAAGCCGACGGGAGATTCGGACCAGGTGCTTCCAGTCATTGCGAACCGGTGGCAGCAGGGCGACGTGATTCAGATTCTCTTCATTACCGATTGCGACTACGACAGCGTGGTCATCAGCCTCTCATGACGTCGCAGATCGCTTCCCCCTGAGCGGCTGGATGATCAGGCCCTTTGCCGAATCGGCCATGAGCGCATTCAGTCTCCGGAGCCGGGTCTCCTCCTTTTTTGTGCTCACGACCCACCAGCTCGTGGTGCGACGATACCAGGGCGGCTGGCTCTGGAAGAATTTCCAGGCTCCGGGATTGGCCTTGAATATCATAGTGTGTCGCGGGCCGAGCGTCGCGTTCTTACGCTGCTGTTCGTAGGCGTAGATTCCCGACTTACTCTCCTTGCGCGCCTCAAAGGCCTTGAGACCCGCCGAATGCACGAGTCCGGCTTTGGTCAGCTCTTCGACGCGTCGGGTGTTGACGCCGCTCCACACGCTGCTCCGCCGGCGAGACGTGAAGCGGATAACATATCGTTTCGCGTCGATGCTCCGGCGCACCCCATCGATCCAGCCCAAGCAGAGGGCCTGATCCACCGACTGCGGCCAAGTGAGACTGGGCCGGCCCGACCCAACCTTGTAGAATCCCACCAGGAGCTCTGCCGTGTCGGCGTGGTGCTCCTGGAGCCATTCGCGCCATTCTGCGGGCGAGGCAAAATACCGAGGCTTCATGCCGCCGCAAGTGAAGTGTTTTGAGTCTTACTTACGGCTCTGGGTCTTGAGCCACCGCTCTGCCGCGCGCTTGGCCTTGATCGACCCACCGTAAGCCGCGTCTGAAAAGAGCCGGCTCCGGTAGCGACGGCTCTTCGAGTCGGGGTTGACGGCTCCGTAAGGAATGCGAGCCTGCCACCCCTTCGTGTTGGACTGCTTTGAGCGTACTCGAACGATCCAGCTCAAAAAGACCTCCGGGACGGGATGAGAACCCAAGATAATTGGGCCCAGCTGTGCGGGAGAATCCGCTGCCACGTTCACATACGCGTTACGGTTGTTGGGCGTTGGCGAGTCTTGCGGCCTGCGCCCCCGGCCGACCCGGGCCGTCCGGCACGCCTGACCCTCTCGTCCTGGGTGAGTTCACCGACGACTATCGGAGCCGGTTTTACGATCACGCCCGGGGAATGGTTCCAGCACCCGCGCTTCCGCTATCACATCGTGGGGGATGGAGCTGCGGGTCGATCGAGCGCGCTGGACGGCGACCGGTGCGTCACTCTGACACGAGCGATGGGCCAACTGGCGCCCGGGGAACCAGGGGGTAGGTTATCACGAGGATTCTTCTCCAATCCCACCCAACAAGGAGCGGCCCATGGGCCTGATGCCGCAGGTCTCCCTGCTCGCTACGCTGGTCGGCACGCTCCTGGGGTTCGTACTGGGTGCGATCTGGTACGGACCCCTGTTCTCCAAGGCATGGATGGCGGAGAACGGATTCACGGTGGAGACCATCAAGAAGGACTTCAACCCGCTCAAGCTGTACGGCACGACGTTCGTGATGGGTCTGATGGCTTCGTATGTGTTCGGTCTCGCCGTGGGGCCCGATCCCGATCTCCTCTACGCGGTGGGTTCCGGGCTCGCGGTCGGGGTATTCTGGGTCGGCACCTCCTTCGCAACCAGTTACCTCTTTGAGGGCAAGAGTCTCCGCCACTTCCTGATCAATGCCGGCTATCATGCGGTGCAGTTCGGGCTGATAGGCCTGGCCTTCGGGCTCTTTGGTTGAGGTATTCATGACGAGGCACGCCCGTTCTAGTGCAATCATCATAGCGCTTTTCGCCGCGACGTCCGGCCCCCTCCTGGGGCAGCGGGACGGCCCCCCCGCCGAGGGCAGCGTCATGATTGGCCCTTCGCGGTACGATCTCGGGGGAACCGGCACCGGCTTTTCACTGAATGCCGGCTTCACGATTCCGCTGGTGCGGCGGGTGATATATCTCGAGCCGAGCCTCGGGGTGCTCCGGTATACTACACAGTTCGGCAATCGCAGCACCTGGATGTTCCCGGAGCTGACCGTGCAGGGCCAGCACCGGCTCGGCATCGTTCGTCCTTATCTCGGCGCGGGGCTGGGCGCCGGGACCGTCGGGCTCTCGGGCCCGGCACGCTGGAAGTTCACTCTGCTCGCTCTGGGCGGGGTGCGTGTGCATCTCGGGGGGCGGTGGGGCGTCCGGGGAGAGGTACGATTGCGCTCGGTGGATCC
>JAYUAL010000103.1:0-5603 GCA_043741355.1 Gemmatimonadales bacterium
GGCTGCAAGCTCGGCAGCGCGGATCTTTCCGAGGTGCTCAAGCACCTGCCCGCAATCGAAGATGCCAACGTGCTGGTGGATGCCGCTACCCGGGACGATGCGGCTGTGTACCGCCTCTCGCCCGACCGGGCGCTGGTCGCCACCGTGGACTTCTTCACGCCGATCGTGGACGACCCGACGGCGTGGGGCGCGATCGCCGCGGCCAACGCGCTGTCCGATGTCTATGCCATGGGAGGCCGGCCGCTCTTCGCGCTCAATCTGGTCGGCTGGCCCCGCGGCAAGGTCCCCTTCGAAGTCCTGGGAGAGGTGCTGCGCGGGGCCGCCCGGATCACAAAACAGGCCGGATGCCTCATGCTGGGTGGTCACTCGATTGACGATCCCGAGCCAAAATTCGGGCTCGCCGTGGTGGGTGAGGTGCATCCCGATCGGATGTTGACCAATGCCACCGCGCGCCCCGGAGATCGTCTGGTGCTCACCAAGCCGCTGGGCACCGGCATCCTGACCACGGCGCTTAAGCGGAATTTGCTGCCCGAGGCGGGGCTTACCGCTGCCGTGGCGAGCATGACGGCCCTGAACGATGGCGCGGCCCGGGCGGCGGCATCGGCCGGCGTCCGCTGCGCCACGGACGTGACCGGCTTCGGGTTGCTGGGACACCTCGGCAACATCCTCGCCGCCAGCGGCGTTGGCGCCCGCATCGAGGTGGCCCGGCTTCCGACCCTGGCGCTGGCCCTCGAGCTCGCCGCCGCGGGCTGCGTGCCCGGCGGCACCGAGCGAAACCACGATGCCGCGCGCGCCGCGTGGTCGGCTGAGCTCACTCCGGCCGAGCGATTCATCTGCACCGACGCACAGACCTCGGGCGGCTTACTGCTCGCGGTGGCGCCGGACCGGCTCGGCGCGCTGCTCACCGCGCTGAGGGCCGAAGGCACACCCGCGGCAGCGGTGATCGGGGAGATCCTGCCCGCGGTCAACGGCCTCTCGGTCATACGCGGCGCGGCGGAACAGTAACGGAACCGGAAACCGAATGGGAACGGTGCGCTGGACCCCTCAACGAATGGAGCAGCTCGAACATGCCACCCGGCTCGGCCGGCGGGTCATGCTCATGCGGCGCGGCACCGAATATGTTGTGGTGGCCAAACGGATCCTGCACCATGGTCCGAGCGAGGCATTGGTCGGGCTGTTGCCGATGACCGGTGAAGAGCTCCGCTTCGAGCTCAACGACCTGGACGACTTCCAGGTGCTGCCATGACCGCGCGCGCCGTAGTCCACCTCGATGAAAGCTGCCTCGGGAACGGGCAGGAAGGCGCTACTCCCGGCGGTGCCGGGGGGCTCATCGAGACCCGTACACCGCGGGGATTGGTGCGCCGAGATTTTTTTGTCCACGCCCCCGATACCACCAACAACCGGATGGCGCTGGCCGGCGCGATCGGCGTTCTCCAGATCCTGGCCGGGAAGGGCATCAGGCTCCGGGTGCTGATCGTGTCCGACTCGGAATACCTGGTGAAGGGCGTCAGGGAGTGGCTGCCGGGATGGATCTCCAAGGACTGGAAACGAAAGGGCGGCGTGCTGGAGAACGTGGAGCTCTGGAGGGCGCTCTCACAGTCGCTGGCGCTCCACGAAACCCAGCTCGCCTGGGTGCGGGGCCACAATGGCCATCCCAAGAACGAGTACGCCAACGATCTGGCAGTCCGGGCCGCCCGGGCGCAGGAAACCTCGGGGGGATTCATCGCCTCGGGCTTGGTGGCGTGGCTCGATCGGAAACAGGCGGCGGGCCAGTACTCCGACTATGATCCCGATAGAGCCTTTCTCGCGCTGGAAGAGCGGCTGGGACGGGGCGAGCGATTCCCGCTCGACCTCGATTCCGTGCCGCTGCCTTTTGGAGGTTGACGCATGGACGAGTTGACCCGCTTTGCCCAGCGCCTCGTGGAACAGCTCGGCGCGAGCAGGGAAGGGGTACATCGGCCGGTGGAGGTAGCCGCTCTTCGGGAGACGGTGCTCCCCTACCGGACCCACCGTCGCGCGCTGGGCATCGACAGCGTGGAAGACTACGAGACAATACTGCTCCGCCTGGTGTCCGAAGAGCGCGGTTACGTGAAGACCATGCCGGCCGATGCGGCCAAGCGATGCCGCGAGGAGCTGGCCCAGTCCAACCCCGATCTTGCGGTACTGGACGAACTGTCCGCCGCGACGGTGCAGATCACCTCGATGGCGGCACAAATAAGTGGGGACGGTGGGGACGGTGGGGACGGTGGGGACGGGCGGAAGGGCGGTCATGCGGACGAGGCGGACAAACCCAAAGCGCCACTCGGGGCCGAGCGACCGGTCAAAAAGCCGGTTCCGTCCGCCCCGTCCTCGGCGCCCCCCGCCCCCTCGGAGCTCTCCGCGTCCTCCGTGGACTCCGCGTCCTCCGCGTCTCCCGCAGGTGCCTGTCCGCATTGCCAGCATTCCATCCCCAGCGGCCGCCAGGTGGTCTTCTGCCCCTGGTGCGGCAAGCGGCTCATTCCCTTCACCTGCGCCCGATGCAACACCGAGCTTGACTCGAAATGGAAGCACTGCATCACCTGCGGAGCGCCGGTGAAAGCTCCCTTCGGCTACCCATGAATTCCCGTCCCGAGATCGTGTTCCTCTCCGGCGTCCGTACCGGATTCGGGAGTTTCGGCGGCGCGCTCAAGGAGCTCTCCGCCACCGACCTGGGGACCGTCGCGGCCAGGGCGGCCATCGAGCGCGCCGGCATCGCCGCCGCGGATGTCGACCACGTAGTGCTCGGCAACGCCATGCAGACCTCGGCGGACGGGGCCTACATCTCCCGGCACGTGGCGTTGCGGTCCGACTGCCGAATCGAAACCCCGGCGCTCACCGTCAACCGGCTCTGCGGGTCTGGCTTCGAGTCCATCGTGCAGGGCGCGCAGCAGATCCTGCTGGGAGAATCTCGTGTCGTGCTAGCCGCCGGCTCGGAATCGATGAGCCAGGCGCCTCACGTAGTCCGGGGTATCCGGTGGGGAACCAAGCTGGGCCAGTCTCCCCCGCTGGAAGATCTGCTCTGGCAGGGGCTCACCGACGCCTTGTGCGGGTGTCCCATGGGTATCACCGCGGAGAATCTCGCGGTCAAGTACGGGATCTCCCGCCAAGAGGTAGACGGTTTCGCGCTCCGAAGCCAGCGGGCCGCCAAGGACGCGTGGGACGCAGGCTGGTTGGCCGACGAGCTCTGCCCGGTGGGGCTGGTCAACCGCAAGACCAAGCAGACCGAGCCCTGGGCCGCCGACGAGCACATGCGTCCCGAAACCACGCCGGAGGTTCTGGAAAAGCTGGCGCCGGTCTTCAAGAAGGACGGTGTGGTCACTGCGGGCAATGCATCGGGCATCGCCGACGGGGCGGCCGCCTGCATCGTCGCCTCGCGTGCCTTCGCCGATGAACGGGGTCTCAAGTCGATCGGCCGGCTGGTGGCGTGGGGAGTGGCCGGGGTTCCGCCGGAGATCATGGGCATCGGCCCGGCCCCGGCGGCACGGCAGGCGCTGGAGCGTGCCGGGATGACGCTGGCCCAAATGGACCGGGTCGAGGTGAACGAAGCCTTTGCCGCGCAGTACCTGGCGGTGGAAAAAGAGCTCGGCCTCGACCGTGGCAAGACCAACGTGGAAGGCGGCGCCGTCGCGATCGGTCACCCCCTCGGCGCCTCCGGCACCCGGATCACCGTGCACCTGCTGCATACGCTCCGGCGGATCGGCGCGAAATACGGTCTGGGTTGTGCGTGCATCGGCGGCGGGCAGGGCATCGCCGTGATCGTCGAAGCATACTAGAGGGCACTGGAATGGCCGACCTTCCCGAAAAGCGGATCGACCGCGCCGCGCTCGAGCGGATCATGCAGCGGGCCGCTGAGCTCCAGGCCGGAGAAGCGGACGTGGGCGACGGCCTCACTCCCGATGATGTCGTGGCGCTCGGCAAGGAGGTCGGAATTCCGGGGCGCTACCTCCAGCAGGCGATGTTGGAACAGGCCACCGAGATCGTCGCTCCGGCCACCGCCGGAGTCCTCGGGCATGTGGTGGGCCCCTCCGAGGTGAGCGCGTATCGAGTGGTTCTGGGAGATCCGGAGGACGCGGCCCGGGCGCTGATCGAGTGGTTCGACCGGAACGAGATCCTGGTGGTGCAGCGGCAGACCACCGGCCGGGTCTCCTTCGAGCCGTTGAGCCCGATGCAGGCCGCCCTTCGGCGCGGAGGGGCGATGTTTGGCGCAACCAAGCCCAAATTCATGCTTGCTCGCGCCACTCTGGTCACGGCTACCTTCTCTAAGCTGGAGTCGGGGTATTGTCACGTCGTGCTGACCGCCAACCTGCGGGAAGCCCGTAACGCGCATATCATCGGGGGGCTTGCAAGCGGCTCGGCGGGCGGCGCGGCGGCCATCGTCCTCGCCACCCTGACCCCGTTCTTGGCCGTGGCGGTGCCACCGCTGATGATCGGGGCGGTGGTGGGCTGGTATGTGGTGCGGCGGTTCAAGCCGGTGGCCGAGCGGTGCGTGCTGGGGCTGGAGCGGGCCCTCGACTACCTGGAGCGCGGTGGCATCAAGCCGTCGCACCAGATTTCACCCCGGAGCGGCGGCCTCCTGGAAACCATTGCCGGAGAAATCCGGAAGGCAATCATCGCGCCCACCGAAAGGCCCAGGCCCAAGTGAGTGAAATCAAGAAAGTCGGCGTGTTGGGATGCGGCCTGATGGGCAGCGGCATCGCCCAGGTGGCCGCGGTCGCCGGCTTCGAAGTCATCGCGCGCGATCTGCACCAGGAACAGGTCGCGCATGGCCGGAAAATGGTGGAACAGTCGCTGGCCAAATTCGTCGAGAAGGGAAAGCTCACCGCTGGGGCGCGGGAGGAGGCGCTCGACCGGCTGCATTTCACAACCTCCATCGAGGATCTTGCCAGCGCCGACCTCATTATCGAGGCGGTCACCGAAGACCTGGAGATCAAGAACCGGCAGTGGACCGCGCTGGACCCGCTCTGCCCGCCGGAAACGATCTTCGCCTCGAACACCTCCAGTCTTTCCATCATGGCCATGGCCAGCGTGACCGGCCGGCCGGATCGCTTTCTCGGCCTGCACTTCTTCAACCCGGTGCCGTTGATGCCCCTGGTCGAAGTGGTGCGAACCGTCTCCACCTCTCGGGAGGTGCTCGCCATGGCAACCGACTTTGCGCGCCGACTCGGAAAAGAGCCGGTTGCCGCCAAGGATACCGCGGGATTCATCGTGAACCTGCTGCTCATCCCCTACCTGCTCGACGCGGTGCGCGCCGTGGAGCGGGGCGTGGCCTCGGTCACCGACATCGACACCGGGATGAAACTGGGCGCCGGCCACCCCATGGGACCACTTACGCTGCTGGACTTCGTCGGGCTGGATACCGCCTGCAAGGTGGGAGAGATTCTCTACGACGAGTTCCGCGAAGCGCGCTACGCACCACCGCCGCTGCTCAAGCGCATGGTCATGGCGGGATGGTTCGGCAAGAAGAGCGGGAAGGGCTTCTACGACTGGAGCGTGACGCCCGCTGTTCCGAGCGAGCTCGGTCTATGACGCTGGGGAGCGGGGAGCGGGGAGCGGGGAGCGGTAGCCGGTTGGCGCGGCTTTTCCCG
>JAYUAL010000104.1:0-2332 GCA_043741355.1 Gemmatimonadales bacterium
CGAGGCGTACCCGGCCCTCAGGAAAGGCCCCGAAGTACAGGGACTGCAGCCCCTCGAGCTCGGCTCCGGAGGGCGAGTCCGCAACCCCCTCGTACTGGACTGATTCTTCCTCCCCTTGGGCGCTTCCCCCTATCACAAAGGCGATACGCGGGTTGCGCGCGAGGTTTCGGGCCTTCCTGGTAATGGCGAGCGTGTCAAAAACGAGCTCGAATCGATCGGAGACCGCGATGCCGACCGCCGCCGCTTGCACACCATCCCTCCCGGAGACCGACGCCTGAACAGCGAGTCGGTGGCTTCGCAGGAAATGCAGCAGGCTGGCGCGGTTGATGGCGCTCAAGCGTCCCGCGGCGGAGCGAGTTGGGCCGAAACAGCAGCAGAAGTGACCACCGGTATCACCTCTCGTGGGGTACCCACGCCGGAAACTCTACCACGCCCTGCTTGAACCGCAAGGTGGCACTATCGCTGCGATCGCCGCCTCCCCCGCTCTTCCGAAATCAAGCCCTGAAGTAATCGCGCTGCCTGGCGCCTGAGCTCCGAGGCCCACTCCCGGGGAGCTTCCCAGCGGGGGAGCTCGTAGCCGCACCCTCCGTCCGCCGGCTCGGTTCCTTCCAGAAAGATCTCGCGGGAGCCACAGTCCGATCCCCAGCCCGCGTCGGCGAGTATGCCGTAGCCCTCGCTGATCCCGTCGGGAACCTCGAACGGCCCCCACACCGTTTCCGAGGTCGCCTCCGCAAGGAACCGCGCCACGATCGGCAGCGCGGCGCCGGCGCCAGTGGACCGGAGGCTCCGGCCGTCGTCGAACCCGACCCACACTCCGACCACCAGCGACGGCGTGTATGCGAGGAACCACGCGTCACGCCAATCGTTCGACGTCCCCGTCTTCCCCGCGATGCCGCCGAACCGTCCGTCCTCATTCAGCGCGCGACCGGTGCCCCTGCTGACGACTCCCTCGAGAGTCGATGTAACCAGGTACGCCACTGCGGGGTCAACAACCCGCGCAACCTCCGCTACGCCGTCGCGTTCGGGCCCTGCGCCATAGCGCGCCCCGCCCAGCACGATGCGGGGCGACGCAAGATCACCCCCGGCCGCGAGCACCCCATACGCGCGAACCAGCTCCATCAGCGTGACTTCTGAGCTGCCCAGGGCCAGGCTCGGAACGGGGCTCAGCGGACTGGCGATGCCCAGACGTCTGGCGGTGGCGACGATCCGCTCCGGCCCGATTGCGAGGCCGATCCGGGCAAACGGGACGTTGAGGGACTGCTCCATCGCCTGGCGCACCGTGACGCGACCATGAAACTGCCCATCGTAATTTCGCGGCTCCCACGGCCCCTTTGAAGTCCTCACCCGCAACGGCTCATCGTCGATGACGGAGGCCAGGGTGAAGGCTGGGTCGTGTCCCTCCTGGCGTTCCAGGGCGGCCAACGCTACCACCGGCTTGAATGCGCTCCCCGGCTGGCGCAGCGCTGCGGTGGCGCGGTTGAACTGCGACGCGCCATACTCTCGTCCCCCGACCATCGCGAGAACCTCGCCGTTCCGCGGATCGATCGCCACCAGGCCCGCTTCGACGCCGCGCATCGGCAGCCGGTCCAGCCCGATTCGGACCGCCCGCTCTGCGGCGCGCTGCAGCGTCGCGTCCAGCGTGGTGTAGACCGCCACGCCGCGAGCGGGAAGCCGAACGGTAAAGCCCGTAAGGGCGAAGTCGCGAAAGTAGCGCCCGTCCATGGCGGTTCCGCCGTACGTCCGGGTCGGCAACCCGGCGCGACCGGCGCGCTCGGTCACGGATCGGGGAATGCGCGCCTGTTCCGCCAGCAGCCTGAGCACCAGTTCCCTCCGTTGGAGGGCGGATGCCGGGTTGCGAGTGGGAACGTATCGGTTGGGAGCGCTGATCATCCCGGCGAGCAAGGCCGACTCCGCCACCGTGACCTTGGAAGCTCCCTTGCCGAAGTAGTACCGCGCCGCCGCGCCTACCCCGTGGATCGCGCGCTCGGCATCCTGACCGAGATAGATCTCGTTGAGATACGATTCGAGGATCGCCGGCTTGTCGTAGCGAATCTCCAATACGAGGGCCATCGCCGCCTCGCGCAGCTTGCGGAGCGGAGTCCGACTCGCCGAGAGGAAGAGGTTCTTGGCTAGCTGCTGGGTGATGGTGCTCCCGCCCTGGGTGACCTCTCCCGCCTTGATGTTGGCCAGGAGGGCGCCGCCGATCCGGCGGATGTCCAGACCGTGGTGTTGATAAAATCTCTGGTCTTCGACGGCGAGCACCGCCTGGACCAGGTGAGCGGGCAACTCCGCCAGGGCAACCCGCACCCGCCGCTCCATCGCGGCACCACCC
>JAYUAL010000105.1:0-2324 GCA_043741355.1 Gemmatimonadales bacterium
TTCCGGGTGATTCTGGTATCCGGCCTGGCGGCGCTGGCGCGATCGGTGTTCAAGTGGCGCCCGGTGGCAGCGGGGGTGTTCGCCGCGGTGGTGGGCGCCCTGATCTTCTCGCTGTTTCACTACATCGGCCCCTACGGCGACGACCTCACGCTGGGCTCGTTTACCTTCCGGGCCATCGCCGGCCTCCTGTTCAGCGGACTATACCTGCTTCGGGGGTTCGGAATCGCGGCCTGGAGCCACGCGTTGTACGATGTATTCCTCTCGGTGTTCCAGTAGAGCTCGGTTAGCAGCGCGCCCGGTGGGGCGCTCGATGATGAGGTTGTCCGGGTTGAGATCGCGATGGATTACGCCTCGCGCATGGATGGCGCTTGGGACTACGGCTTCTTGGTTTTCATTATATACACCGAATCGAGAATCGGGCGCCAGATTTCGGGTGGCCATGCGCCGGCCATAATCCCGCCCTCGATATAAAAGGCCGGTGTACTCTGTGCACCGGCCTTGGTCGCGCCTTCCGCGTCTTTCCGGATCTCATCCCTGGTCTCCGCTTTGTCCAGGCAGGCCGAGATCCTGGCTTTGGGCAGCTTCAGCGAATCGGTGAGGGAGATCAGAAACGCCGCCGGATTCTTGAGGGGCGCCCAGACATCCTGGCGGCGATAGAGCAGATCGTGCGCCGGCCAGAACTTGCCTTCCCGCGCGGCGCACATCGCGAATTCCGCCGCCGCGACCGCATTGGGGTGCAGCGAAGTGAGCGGCAGGTTGATGAAGATCCAGCGCACCTTCCCGGTCGCGATATACTCTTTTTCCAGAGTGGGGAAGGTCTGCTCGGCGTGGCGTTTGCAGAAGGGGCACTGGAAGTCCGACATCTCGTAGACCGTGACGGGCGCCGTCGCGGATCCCTTGGTGCGGGTCGCGAGCGGGTCGGTTTGGGCTGCGGCGGGCACGGCAAGGCCGAGCAGGAGCAGCGAAAGACTCACGCGCATCGCATCAATACCTCGGGCGGTGCCGGCCGGCGGCCGGACTCAGGCGAATGGTGTCTCCAACCAGCGGTACGTTCCAGTACCACTCAAAGTTGGGATCTTGTGGATCGGGCGAGCGGGCGTGAATCCACCAGGTGCCCGGTCTGATTCGAAGCGAAGCCCAACCGGCGGCCCCGGTGGTGTCCGAGGTGATCATGCGCATCCGGCCGGTGGTCTGGCTCTTGGTCAGCGTATCGTAGCCGGCATAGGTAGTATGTTCCCACGCCCGCGCTTCCTGCCGGAGTCGCTCGATTCTGGGCCACAGGGTGTCGCGCGCGGCGCCCAGCGCCGTCCGGGCTCGTTCCAAACCGGCATTCTGCCGCGCCAGCGAGTCGGTGAGGGTCTTCCGCATCGCGGTGAGCTCGCGGGCCGCAGGAGAACCCGGCGGCGCCGAAGCCAGCGCGGCATTCACGGAGTCGAGTCGGCGACCGGTCTGTTCCACCGGCCAAGCCGCCCGGCTCATGTCCAGGAACGGACCATGGAACGCCTGAAACAGGCTGTCGAGTGCCTGCGTATGAGGTCGTCCGGACGGTACTCGGCGCTCCATCGTCTTGATGAGACTGTCGCGATCGTAGGGGAGCGCGGCGACGACGGCGCCGGGAATCGGGGTTTCGAGGCCCGCGAGATCGGGCACCAGGACCTGGACCGCGACCTGGCGAGTATTGTTGCAGGCGGTAAGAACCAGGAGCGCCAGTGCTGTCACGCGTGACATTCGCCAAAGTTATCCTCCTGGCGGCGGCACTCCAAGGCGCCCTGCCGCCATTGGTGGCGCAGAGCGACGGAATCTTGCGGCTCTTCCCGCCGCGACCGAGCGGGTACGTCACTGACGCCACCGGGACGCTCGATCCCGCCGCGGTCCGGCGGATCGATGCCGTTTCCGAGCGACTCAAGCAGGTGACCGGGGCCGAGATTGCGGTGGCAGTACTTCCGACCATCGGCGATTACGCAGCCGTGGATGTCGCGGTGGCGATCGGGCGCGCCTGGGGCGTGGGAGCCCGGGCCGCGATCGGCGACTCGACCCGCAACGCCGGGATCGTGATCCTGCTGGTGCCGCGCCGGGCCGAGGACCCCAACTCGGGGCAGATCTTCATCGCGACCGGGCAGGGCGTCGAGGGAATCGTCACCGACTACCAGGCGGGCCGCATCCGTGACTTGATGCGCCCGATCTTTCAGCGCGGCGACTACGCCGGCGGGCTTTCGACCGGTGTCGGAGCGCTCGCCGCTCTCATTGCCAAAGGGATGGGGATCAGCGACTCCACGCTCCAGGCCGGCGACCGGCTGGTCGAGGAGCCGACCGGACGGGGCGTA
>JAYUAL010000106.1:0-2317 GCA_043741355.1 Gemmatimonadales bacterium
GGAGTCGGGTGGCCTCGAGACCCGCGCCGACTACCGCGGCCATCACCTGCCCGGGGACATCGCGTTCGCCAGGGCGGTGCCCAGCAAGGGCGATGATCCGGCGGTCACGGTGGTCGGCGACGTGGCGTGGGTGGTCGGCACCAGCCGCACCACCGGAACCTTCCGGGATCGCCCGATCAACAGCGCGGGAGCCGAGCTCATGGTCCTGACCCGGACCCCGGAAGGCTGGCGGATCAGGGCGGTGCACTGGTCCTCACGGAACATCCGCACACCCTGAGGCGCGCCGGCGGTCCGCGATCAGGAAGACGCTCATGATTGTCGCCGCCCCCTCGCCGGAGTAGCTTTCTGATCATGCGAGTCGCCGCCGCCGTTCTGCTCCTGGTACTCCAGCTCAAGCCGCTGGTGGGCACCGCGATCTGCATCGAGAACCTCTCGACGACGGGCGAGTGTCCGATGCCAATCGGCCAGGCGCCCGGGCAAACGCCCGCGCCGGCGCCGCACGAGCCGGGACACGGATTCCCCGCGCCCGGTTGCCCCGCGGCTGATTTCTGTGCACCCCTTGCTCCTGCCATTGGAGCCGTTCCGGTAATCCTGTCCACTCCGATTTCAGAGCGCGGTACCAGTACGTCCTTCCTGCCGGGGCTCCACTCGGTGGAGCCTGCAGCCCCTCCCGCCCCACCGCCTAACCGCTAACCTCGCCGGTCCGAGGCCGGCTCGAACGCTTCGAGCCGCCCAAATGAACCGATCCTCCTTCCGGGCCTCCGGAGGGAACCGCTCGAGGATTCAGGACATGAGACGTTGCCACGTCGCCGGGGCGATTATCGTCGCGCTCGGCCTTGCCCGGCCGCTGGCCGCTCAACCGCTCGCGCCATCCGATACGCTCCTGGCGCGCCTGACCGTCGAAGCGCTTGCCGCTAACCCGGGGCTCGCCCAGCTTGCCGCCCGCGCGCGCGCGGCCGCGGCCCGGATCCGGCCGACCGGCGCCCTGGCCGATCCAACGGTCTCCGTCGGTGTCATGGACCTTACCCTGCCTAGCTTCGCCTTCCGGAAGAGCGAGTTCACGGAAGTCGACATCGAACTCTCTCAGGCGTTCCCCTGGCCCGGAACGCTTGGCGCCCAGGCTCGGGCGGCGGGAGCCATGGCGCGCGGGGCTCGGCTCGGGAGGTCGGTGCTTGAGCGTGACGTGATACTCCGGATAGCCACAATGTATTACCGGCTGCAGTACGTCAGGGCTGCCCGGCAGACCCTCGCGCGGCAGCAGCGCCTGTTCCAGGTGGCGGTCGAGATTTCCACTGCGCGCTACGGAACCGGCGCCGCCCCCCAGAGCGACCCCCTTCAGGCGCGCATCGCGCTGGCCCGGCTTTCGACCGACTCGGCAGCGCTCGCCGCCGAGGAGGCCGGTCTGCGGGCAGGTCTTCGAGCGCTGAGGAGCATCAGGGACACGGAAGAGCTCGCGGTCGCTCCCATCGACGTCGACCGCGTCATCGCGATGGACGGCGATACGGCAAGTCAGGTCGAAGGACTTGAGCGCGGCGATCCGCTCGCCGCTCACCCCAGGCTTCGGACCCGCGAAGCGGAGATCGAGGCGGCTCTGGAGACGGCGCGAGCCGCAACGCTCCAGGGGCGGCCGGATTTCATGATCTCGTCGCGGTACGGTGCCCGCCCGCTGGGCTCCGATTTCTTTTCGGCCTTCGCCGTCGTCCGGGTGCCTATCTGGGCCGGCCGGAAACAGGGCTTGCTTGCCGAAGCGGCCCGGACCGATGTCGAGGCCGCGCGGCGCGGCCTCGACGACGAGCGCGTTGCGCTCACCGCAGACCTCGAGCGGACGCTGGCGCTGGCGCGCGCGAGCGCCACTCGGCTCCGCCTGCTGGTGCAACGCGTGCTTCCGCTTACAAGAGAAGGCGTCGAAGCGGCCCTGCGGGGCTACCGCACCGGCCAGTCCGCCTTTCTCAGCGTGCTTTCGGCGGAGGACACCAACTATCGAGTCGAGCTCGAAGCGGCCGAGGTCGCGGCCCAGCGTCTGACCCAACTGGTGATGCTGGAGCAACTGCTCGCACCGGAGAGTGCACCATGACAAGCCATACTGTGCAGCGTTCGCCTCGCGTGCTGCTGACGGCCGGCGCCGCGATCCTGACCCTCATGGGCTGCAATCGGGCCAAGGCACCGGCCAAGGACGGAATGGCGGACATGCCGGGAATGGCGGGCATGGACATGCCGAGCGATTCCGGCGT
The DNA here is from genome assembly GCA_043741355.1 of Gemmatimonadales bacterium. Classification (GTDB taxonomy): domain Bacteria; phylum Gemmatimonadota; class Gemmatimonadetes; order Gemmatimonadales; family GWC2-71-9; genus JABFSM01. Next base: position 2,232 of record JAYUAL010000106.1, read on the forward strand.
CCCGCTCGACCGCTCCGCCGCCGCGCGGCTCGGCATCAGCTTCGCGCGGGCCGCAAAGCAGCCGGTGCCAAAGCGGCTACGGCTGG
>JAYUAL010000107.1:0-2316 GCA_043741355.1 Gemmatimonadales bacterium
CTGCACCCCCTCGCCCGAGACGTCCCGGGTGATGCTGGGATTCTCCGATTTGCGGGCGATTTTGTCGATCTCGTCGATGTAGACGATGCCCCGCTCGCACTCGGAGACGTTGAACTCGCCCGCCTGGAGCAGCCGGACCAGGATGTTCTCCACGTCCTCCCCGACATAACCCGCTTCGGTGAGCGTGGTGGCGTCGGCGATGGTGAAGGGCACGTCCAGAATGCGGGCCAGGGTCTGCGCCAGGAGGGTCTTGCCGACGCCGGTGGGGCCGATCAGCAGAATGTTCGACTTGTCGAGCTCGACCCCGCCGGCGTCCCGCCCGCTGGCCGAGTTGATCCGCTTGTAGTGGTTGTACACCGCCACGGCCAGGGTCCGCTTGGCCCGCTCCTGCCCGATCACATACTGGTCGAGCACGTCCTTGATTTCGGTCGGGGTGGGAACCTGGGTGATGTTGTCGACGACTTCCCGCTCTTCATCCTCCGCCAGGATCTCGTTGCAGAGGGTGATGCACTCGTTGCAGATGTAGACCGACGGCCCGGAGATGAATTTCCGGACCGAATCCTTCGACTTCCCGCAGAACGAGCAGCGCAGGTGCTTGTCGTTGGACATGGCGGTCACGTCGCGCGCGAGCGCAGGGTAGGGGTCACCGGAAAGCTCAACCCCCCGCCGGACCGGGTCAAGTGGTGGGCACCGCGGCCACCACGGCCGAGGGAACCACCGGGTCCCGGTGGGGAACGAACACAGTGTCGATGATGCCGTAGGTCTTGGCCTCGTCGGCGCTCATATAGCGATCCCGGTCCATGTCGCGCTCGATCTGCTCGATCGCCTGGCCGGTATGCTTGGCGTACAGCTCGTTCATCTTGGTGCGGAGATACAGGATTTCCCGGGCCTGGATTTCGATGTCCGACGCCGAGCCCTGCGAGCCGCCCGAGGGCTGGTGGATCATGATCCGGGCATGGGGCAGGGCGCTGCGCTTGCCCTTGGTGCCGGCGGCCAGCAGAAAGCTGCCCATCGACGCCGCCATGCCCATACAGATCGTGTTGACCGGGGCGCGCAGGTGCTGCATGGTGTCGTAGATCGCCATGCCGCTCGACACGACGCCGCCCGGAGAGTTGACGTACATGTAAATGTCCTTCTCGGGGTTGTCGGCCTCGAGAAAAAGCAGCTGCGCGATGATGATGTTGGACACCTCATCGTTGATCGGCGCGCCGAGGAAGACGATCCGGTCCATGAGGAGCCGGGAGAAAATGTCGTAGGTCCGCTCACCGCGGCTCGACCGCTCGATGATGTAGGGCGGATAGAGCATACTGGTCACGGCTTGGCCTCGGTAACGGTGGATTTGGAGAGGAGGAAGTCGAAGACCTTCTCCTCGGTGATGGAGCGGGTGAGCTCGGGCAGCCGCTTGGCCTGCTCCAGCGACGCGTAGATCTGGGCCGGGGTGGCCTTCCGCTGCTCCGCGATCCGCGCGATGCGCGCGTCCACGTCCGCCTCGGTGGCCTTGAGGCCTTCCTTCTCGGCGATGCCCGAAAGCAGCAGCTCCCGCCGTACCTGGGCCGCGGCGATGGGCCGGAACTCGGTGTTGAACACTTCCTGCTTATCGTGATCCACGCCGTAGGCATGAAGCAGCGAGTGGAGCATGCGGTCCACCATCGAGGGGGGAGCGTCGACTCCGTTGGCCTCGATGAGCTGCTGCACCAGCTGTTCGCGGACGCCGGCGTCGGCCTCACGCACCGCGGCGGCCTCGAGGTCCGCCCGGATGCCGGCGGTCAGCGCGTCGAGGGTCTCGAAATCGCCCACTTCGCGGGCCAGGGCATCATCGAGCGCGGGCAACTCCTGGCGCTTCACCTCGTGCAGCGTCAGGCGAACCGTGCGGCTCGTGCCGCGGCGCTCCAGGTCGGCATGGTCATCGGGGAAGCGAACATCGGTGTCCACCGTTTCGCCGGGGAGGATTGTCATGACCTTCTCCTCCAGCGCGGGGAGCGCCTTGCCGTCGCCCAGCACAAAGGTGTAGGGCTGCGCCTCCTTCACCTCGCCCGCTTCGATGGGGGCCACGTCTACCCGCACCATCTGCCCCGGTGCGGGCTTCTGACCTTCGACCGGGAGCCAGGTGGCCCGCTGCTCGCGCAGCCGGCCCAGCTGCTCCATCACGGTCCCGTCGGTAACCGGCGGGACCGTGCGGGTCAGGCTGAATCCGCCGACGCGGCCCAGCGCCAGCTCGGGTCGCACCTCCACCACCAGCTCGAACTCGACCGGCTGTCCCTCTTCGAATTTGAGATTCCGCACCGACGGATCGGAGATCGGCTTCAGGGACTCGGA
>JAYUAL010000108.1:0-5532 GCA_043741355.1 Gemmatimonadales bacterium
CCGGTTGCGAACAAGCGGTACACCTCCGGGGTCGTCACGGTGGATGCGATGAAGACGCTCTACATCAATCGGGGAATCGGCTACCTGATCCGGGTGCGCTTCAACGCCCGCCCCGAGCTGACGTTGTTTCGTCTCCGGCGGGCCCGGCTCGTGGTGGCGTGAATGACTCAGCCCGCGCCAGCCCGCCCCCGTGCCACCTGGCCGCTGTATCTCGTGGCGGCGCTCGCGTTCATTCCGGGTCTTGGATTCATCCTCGGCTCGATCGCGGTGTCGTGGGGACTGGTCTCCAGTCGGCCTGGCGCACGGCGCGCCGTGGCCCTCGCGGCCTCCGGTGCGCTGCTGAACATTCTGGGGATGCTTCTTCTGTTCAGTAAATCGGGAAGCGGCACCGCCGTGTTCCGGGATGAATTCCGCCGGGGACTCGAGCGGAATCTGGGGGACGTGGTGCTGGCACTTGAGGAGTATCAGTCCAAGCGACATTCCTATCCGGAATCGCTCCAGGACCTGCAGCGGGCCCGGGGGCCTCTGCATGCCGCGCCAATCCTCGACTATGGCCCCGGCATTTTCCGGATTCAGCGACCGTTCCAGTACATGGTGGCGCCGGACGGACTGAGCTACGATCTCTTTTCGGTCGGCCCGGACGGCAAGCCGGGGACGACCGACGATATCCGGCCAACCGTCCCCGATTCCCTCCGGGGCAGGATCGGCCTCAAGCCCACGCATTAGGGGCCTCATCACCGTCCTCTCCGATGTCATGATCGACAGCTCAAGCAGTAACTTTCCCCACTTCGACGTGAACCCCAACACCGGCGAGCCCTGCCCGTGATGCCGACCCGCCGCTAGCGCGGCCCCTTGAGCCGTGCCCGCTCCTTCTCGACGTACCACTCGACTTCCCGGAGCAACCCCTGGGCGTCGAAGACAATGCCGTCCTTGATGGTCCAGGTCACGCCTCCATGCTTCCACTGGTCCGCACGCGCCACCAGCCCGGCCACGCCGTAGCCGCGGCCGTACATCACCTTGAAATTGTCGATCGGGTTCCCGTTCACGACCGCCAGGTCGGCGCGGCATCCCACCCGGATGCCGCAGTGGGAATCGAGGCCCAGCGTCCGGTAGGCGTTGGTGGTGGCCACCTTGATCACGTCGAGCGGATGGATGCCGGTTTCCTGCATCAGCTCGAGCTCCCGGATCAGCGCGATGCCCCCGATGCCGCCCTCGTCGCTGCCGGCGGTGAGGAGTCCGCCCCGCTCATGAAAAATCTTCACCCACTTCATCCAGATCTGGAAGTTGCGCTTCCAGTTGATCTCGTCCGAGGTCTTCCACTCCCGCTTGAAGGCGCCGTGTACGGTGGTGTCGGGCCCGGCCGCCACTTCCGACGGATGCATCAGGGTTTCCTTGACCGGCATGCCCACGTTGCGCCAGACGTCGCGGTTGTCCTCGTATACCGACATCGTGGGATCCCAGTTGGTGCCGTTCTTGATCATCTTGTCGATCACCGCCGACAGGCGCTCCGGGTGCTTGTCCGCCTCTGCCCAGAGGAGCCCGGCATACCGGAAGCGGTCCAGCTCGTCCCAGTAGTTGTAGTCCGACGGAAAGTTCTGGGAGCCGACCAGCGCCGCGTCGGGAATCCCATACCAGTGCTCGATGCTCCTGACTCCGGCGTCCGAAGTGACGGCGGCGTCGCTCTCGGACACTTTCAGATCCACCATCGTGAACATGCCCAGCTTGTTGGATTCTTCGGCGATAGCCTGGAGCACATCGGGGTATTGCCCGGGGCTTTTGGACACCTTCACGCAGTCGGCGCCCAGGGCCTTGAAGTCTCGCACCATCAGCCGGGCCTTGTCGGGCGTATCGCCGATGTCCCAGCGGCGGAGCGGCAGCGGCCACCGCTGGCAGAGCACCAGCCGCGGTGCCACCAGCTGATTGGCCTCGGCCAGCCGCCGCTGCTCCGTGAGCAGTTTGATCCCGGCGCCGCTCCCGGCATCTCGGACGATCGTGACGCCGTGACCCAGGTAAAGTCGATAGGCGAAGTCGAGGCCGTGGGCGCCGAAGCCGCCCGAGGGAGGCGGGAGGTGGGCGTGCATCTCCACCAATCCGGGAATCACGTACTTCCCCGCGGCGTCGATGATCATGTCTCCGGTGGGGCGCTTAAAACCGGGACCGTACCCCGCCGCATTCACCCCGTCCATCAACACGATGTCGACGATCGTGTTCCCTTCGATCACGATGTCGACCGGCCCTTCCGGCGGCATGGCCCGGTTGCTGCCCGGCGTTCCCCGGCCCGAGACGATGGTCGCGTTGCGGATCACCAGCCGGCGGTACCGCTCACCCTTGATGGTGCCGAGCGGAAGGGGTCCGGGGCCGTTGTTGGGTACGGCGAAGGTTTCGGTGGCCTGCGCGGCAAGCGGCGCTGCTGCGATGCCGGACAAGGCCGCCACGACGGCGGCTGCGGCGGCGAGGCGGGCTGACATCGAGTTCTCCGGGTGTCGGGGCGGGACGCTCGGGCAATTGCCGGGTCCCGGGTCCAATGTGGTGCAAAACGGATTCGGGCGCTATGCTCTCGCTGGAACCGCAGGGCAAACTTTCCATATTCCTGGGGGATTCATGACGGCACTCAGCGCACTCTGGCTTCCGATTCTGTTGTCGGCGGCGGCGGTGTTCCTCGTCAGCTCGATCATTCACATGGGACCGTTCTGGCACAAGACCGACTATCCGAAGATTCCCAATGAGGACAAGGTCATGGACGCACTGCGCCCGCTGGCCATTCCTCCCGGCGATTACATGGTGCCCCGGTGCAACAGCCGGACGGAGATGAAATCGCCCGAGTTTCTGGAAAAGATGCGGAAGGGGCCGATCATGATCGTGACCTTGCTGCCGCCCGGCGAGATGGGCATGGGTCGAAGCCTCGTCCTCTGGTTCCTCTACGCCGCGGTCGTCTCGGGGTTTGCGGCCTATATCACCGGCCGAGCACTGCCCCCAGGCGCGGAATACCTGCAAGTGTTCTGTTTCGCGGCCGTGAGTGCATTCCTGGGATACGTGGCGGCACTCTGGCAGATGTGGATCTGGTATAGGCGGGGCATCGGCATGACGATCAAGGCGAGCATCGACGGCGTGATCTACGCCCTGCTGACGGCGGGGTTCTTCGGCTGGCTCTGGCCGCGCTGATTCGCGATCCGCTCGATCAGCTCCGCCGCCCTGGCCAGGAGCGCCAGGTCGGCGGGATCGAGCGCGGTCAGCTCCCCGGCGAGGGCGGCAATTCGCCGCCGCCGCCCCTCCTGCAGCAGACGGGTTCCCCTGGGCGTGGCCTTGAGCCAGACCACTCGGCGGTCCCCGGTGTCCCGGGTCCGCTTCAGCAGCCCGTCCCGCTCCATCCCGGCGAGCAGGCGGGTGATGGTCGGTCCGCTCACCTGCTCGGCCTCCGCCAGCCGGCCGATGGTCACGGGACCCCCAAACACCACCACCGAGAGCGCGGACATCCGCGCGGCGCTGAGCCCGAGGGCCTCGTCCTGCTTGCGGAGCCGGCGGAGCAGATGGATGGCGGCGGAATGCACTCGGTCCGCGACGACCGCGACGGGGCGGGGGGCATCGGGGGTGCCGGCGGGGGGCTGGGGCAACCGGGATTGACTCCGAATAGTTTGCTATGCTAAGTTATTAATTAGCCACGCTAAGTGTAACCGTAGCGTCCCCGGGGAGTCAAGGAGCCGAGCCATGCCGCAGTCCTCCGATCTGTCCGCCGCCACCGTGGGCCAGCTGCTAGTCCCGGTGACCGACCTCGAGCGGGGAACCGCCTTCTACCGGGACGCGCTGGGCCTCACATTTCTTTTTTCCGCTCCACCCCAGATGAGCTTTTTCATGGCGGGAAACGTGCGCCTTCTGGTGGGCGTTCCCGAAGCCGCGCAGGTGGCTCAACGGGGCTCGATGATCTACTTCACAGTGGCCGACATCCACGCGGTGCACGCCACGCTTTCCAGCCGCGGAGTCAAGTTCGGCGCCGCGCCCCACTTGGTGCACCAAGCCCCCACCTATGAGCTCTGGCTCACCGAATTCCGGGACCCCGACGGGAACCAGCTCGCGCTGATGAGCGAGATCCCGACTCAGGCCTAGGGCGGCAAGGGAGGTCGCGCCGTGTTGGGCGGGGCACCGGGTCACTCTGATTCGTGGTGGCTTCGAGCGCGCCGCGGACATCAGCGACTATCCTTTCGGCTGGACGTCTTTTCTGGCGCAGCTCAAGTCGGAGGTCCTTGCCGGCTGGATGAAATCGCCCTGGCTCTGGAGCCAACGCTGGAACGACCTCCTGTTTCAGCACTGGCCAATCGAACCGTCCGCTCTGCGCCCGCTGGTGCCGGAGGCGCTGGGAATCGAGCGGTATCTGGCTGCCCGAGCGGGTAAGTCGCGGATCGGTATGATACACCGCAACGATTGATCCGCAGACACTAGGCCGCGCAATGTTTGCGACAGGTGATGGCCCCGTCCCACACCGGAATTCGATCCTGATCCCGTAGTCCTTGCATGGTCCGGCGGAAGTCTGCACCTCGTCCCACCGGATCGATTCTCCCTGCTCGATGGACCGCCAACACATCCGGGCCGCGGTCCGCCGGCGCAGTGACTCCAATTCTTACGCCGCGCGCGGAGGTGCACCCCTCCAACGTCTGATGCCATGCAGCACTAGGTTCGGCCGCTGGGCCGGCTGAACAAAGGCACCCCGGCCCACGTCATCTCCTGCAAGGCCGAGCGCGCGGCGCACCCGGGCAATGTGACTCCAATTGGTGCGCGCGGTGATTTCCACGCCGCTGCTCCAGGTGCGCGTTTCGACGATTTCGTCCTGGCAATTCGTTGGCATGTAAGGCTCCTCCTGAAGCCTCCCCCCTCAGGAGGCAACAGCCGGGCCGGGAATCATTACGGCCTCCCGTCGGCCCGGGGACAGCGCCCTCTCGGCCGGACCCTCAGGGGCGCGGCGCTACTCCCGGCGGCGCGGTGACCGAGTAGGTAGGCGAGAGATTGATCGTGAGGGTATACGTCCCCGTGGCCCCCGCGCCCACCGAGGTGGCATCGATAGGGAAATTGTTGTCGGGTCCGGTGTTGGTGTACACGATCCTGGCCGAGGTCCCGCCGCCGCCATTGTCGTCGGTTGCGAACACCGTCGCATACCGGAGACGGAGGAAAGGGTCGAAGGCCGTGGAGGACATGGTGATCGTCGCCGTCTGCCCACTGGCGATGACGAAGAGGATCTGGTCGTTGTACCTGCCTGGGCCGAGGTCCGTGCAATCGGTGGAGGCAAGCGTCAGCACCGCGCCGCGGCCCGGCAAAGTGGGGCCGCCTGTATCCTCACGCGGGAAACGCCGGCATTTCGGCTCACGGGGGGGAGGGGGACCGGCGGTACTAGCGCGGCGGCTCGGTTTTCCAGAAGTCGATCCCGCCGGCCTGCTGGCCGACGCTCACAGTTCTTCGACAACAAGCTCCGGAGCTTTCCGGCGCCGGACTGGATGGTCAAAGGAATTCCCTACCTGGCCAAGGGTCGCGATCAGCTCGCCCCGC
>JAYUAL010000109.1:0-5530 GCA_043741355.1 Gemmatimonadales bacterium
GGCGGAAGGTTTGCAGAAAACTTCTCGCCCGCCTATTCTCCGGACGGACGCCGTGTCGTGTTCGTCTCGACCCGCGCGGGGGGCCAGCAGATCTACGCGATGGCGGCTGACGGCACCGGTCAGGAGCTGCTGGTGCCGTTCGATTTCGGGGACACGGGCAATTCCAACGCGCCCGATTGGTCACCCGACGGCGCGACGATCGCGTTCCATCGCGAGGTCGGAGGTGCGCCGCAGGTCTATACCTTCGATCTGGCGGGACGCCGCTCCAAACAGTGGACGTCCTCGGGCCGGAACGAAGATCCGAGCTGGGCGCCGGACGGCCGCCATCTGGTCTTCGTCTCCAACCGAACCGGCCGGCGGCAGTTATTCGTGGTAGATACGGAAACGGCGCGGACCCGGCAGATCATGACGCCGGGCAGTGCGCGGCTTCCGGCATGGTCGCGGTCGTTTGGCCGCCCGCAATAGAAAACCTCAACCTCGCGGAGTCGAACATGCGTAGACGACACGGTGTAATGCCGCTCGCCCTGCTGGCGCTCGGCGCGGTAGCAGCTTGCGGAAAGAAGGATCCGGTGGTGGTTCCACCGACCGACCCCGGCCCCGGCCCGACTACGCCAACCGGCAATCCCGGTACTCCGAGCAACCCCGGACCAGGCAACGCGGGCGGGGACGCTGCGGCCGTGACCCGCGCGCTGGTGGCCGAGCTCGGCAACGTAATCCACTTCGATCTCGACCAGGACGTCATCAAGCCGGAAGATCGCCCGGTCCTGGACCGCAAGGCCGAGATTCTCCGGGCCAACTCCGCGCTTCGGATCCGGATCAGCGGCCACGCGGACGAGCGGGGCTCCGATGAGTACAACCTGGTGCTGGGGAACAAGCGGGCCGTCGCCGCCAAGCAGTACCTGGTGAGCAAGGGCATCGACGCTTCGCGGATCGACGTGACCAGCCTGGGTGAGGAGCGCCCGGTGGATTCCGGGAGCAACGAGAGCGCGTGGGCCCGGAACCGGCGCGATGAGTTCGAGATCATCAGCGGCGGCGATCGGCTGCTGGCGCCCCGATGAGGACGCTAGGACGCTATGACGCTAAGACGCTAAGAGGCACCGAGCCACAGCCGCCTCGGAGCTTCCTAGCGTCGTTGCGTCTTAGCGTCTTAGCGTCTATCGCGCTCCTCCCCGGCTGCGCCACCAAGGGGCAGGTACGCCTGCTCGAAGGTGAAGTGCGCTCCATGCGAATCGAAACCGCCCGCCGCGACTCCGCGCGCGCAGCGGCCCTCGCGGCGGTGATCGGGCTTCAGCAGCGGATTCTGGACTCGGTGGTCGCGGGACGCGAGGCGCTCCGGACGCTGGACGTCCGATTGCAGGCGGACAATACCGACATCCAGCGCCAGCTCCTCCAGATTCAGGAATTGACCGGTCAGAGCCAGCGGCGCCTGTCGGAACTCAAGGCCCAGGTCGACGCGCGGGCCGAGCAGAGCCAGGCGTCCGGCGTCGCTCCGCCCACGGCGCCGTTGGACACTTCCGGCCGGGCGCCGGTCGCTCCGGGCACCACCCCCATTGTCTCGGCCGACCAGATGTATCAGGGTGCGCGGCTGCAGCTCAACCGTGGGGCGGTGGGCACGGCCCGCCGAGGGTTCCAGGAGTTCCTCCGGACCTATCCAACACATGAACTGGTCCCCGACGCGCTCTTCTACGTCGGGGAGAGCTTTGCGGTCGAGAGCGCCGATTCGGCCGTGGCCTACTGGACCAGAGTTGTGGCTCAGTATCCCCGGTCCGCAAAGGCCTCGACCGCGCTGTACAAGATGGGCCGGATCGAAGAGCTCCGGAACAACCGGGCCGCGGCCAGAGGCTATTACGACCGTCTCCTCAAGGAATATCCTCGCTCCGACGAGGCCGACCTCGCTCGAGAGCAATTGAGGAATCTCCGCCCTTAGCGGCGGCCCCGGACCCCCATGCCCCGCATCGCTGGCGAAATGCCGTTCCTCGACCATCTCGAGGAGCTCCGCTCGCGCATTCTGCGCAGCCTGCTCGCGGTCGTGGCGTGTTTTGGGGTCGGGCTTTGGCTGGTCAACCGGTTTCGTCTCGTCGATCTGTTAAAGCGGCCGATCGCCGAGTACCTCCCGGGCGGTCAGCTCACGGTGCTCTCGCCCACCGAGCCGCTGATGATCGTCCTCAAGCTGGCCCTGATCGTGGGGCTGGTGCTGGCCTCGCCGATTCTGCTCTGGCAGCTATGGGCGTTTCTCTCCCCCGCGCTCTACGAGAAGGAAAAGAAGACCCTGGTCCCGGCCCTCTTCGTCGGGCTCGGGCTGTTTCTCGCGGGGGGCTCGCTGGCGTTCCTGTTCATCGTCCCGCAAGCGCTCCGGGTCCTCATGGGGGTGCAGGCCGGCACCTTCAATCCCATGATCACGTACGACGCCTATTTCTCGTTCGTGATGCAGATCGTCCTGGCGCTGGGCCTTTCGTGCGAGCTGCCGCTGCTGATGATCATCCTGGCGGCGCTGGGCATCGTGGCCACGCCGATGCTCAACAAGGTCCGCCCCTACGCGGTGGTCGGCAGCTTCATTGCCGGCGCAGTGCTTTCGCCCGGGGCCGATGTGCTATCGATGTTCATGCTCACGGTTCCGCTGATTCTGCTCTACGAGATCGGGGTGGCGGGCGTTTGGCTGGTCCAGAAACGAAAACGGAAGGCCGAGGCGGCGGCCGGGGCGCTGGTCCTGCTTCTCTGCCTTATTCCGGCAACTGGTCACGCTCAGCAGCCCTTCCCCCAGGGCCCGATCCGGCCGGGCCAGCCGGGAATTCCGGGCCAGGCTCGAAGTGACACCGTGCCCCAGGCCGGAGCGGCCGGACGGCGGCTCGACTCCGCCAGCGCCCGCCGGCTCGGGCTTCCCTCGGCTCCCCGGATGTCGTTCTCCCCGCCCGATTCGATCATGACGCAGCTACTCGACCTCGAGGGCTACGAGATCAGCCGGTACCGGGCCGATTCCGCCGTGGTCCAGGTCGCCGACAAGATGGTGCATCTCATGGGCAACGCGATGACCGACCGCTCCGGAGCGGTGGTCGAGGCAGCGTCGATCCGGTACCGGGAGGGGGACTGCGCCGTCGAGGCCACTGGCGAGCCGCACATGTTTCAGAACGGCCAGGTGCTGATCGGCGAGTCGGCGCGGTTCGACACCTGCAAGGAGCGCGGCGTGATCCGCGACGCGCTGACCCAGCTCAGCGAGGGAGGCGGGAACTGGTTCGTCCGGGGCAACCTGGCGATCGACCAGAACCAGGGGCGGCTGTATGGCGGCAACGCCGAGCTGACCAGCTGCGACCTTCCGATCCCGCACTACCACTTTTCCGCGCGGGAAATGAAGTGGGTTTCGAAATCGGTGATGGTCGCGCGGCCGGCGGTGCTCTACATCCGCGACGTGCCGGTGGCCTGGATCCCGTTCATTTTCCAGGACACCAAGTCGGGCCGGCACTCGGGCATTCTGATTCCGGAGTTCGGCTTCAACGACATCGTGCGGCCCACCAAGGGGTACAACCGGCAGGTCACCAACATCGGCTATTACTGGGCTCCGAACGACTACTTCGACGCGCAACTCGATCTCGATTGGTACAGCAACCGCTACCTGCGGTGGGGGATCACAGGGCAATACCGGGTACTCAACCGGTTCCTGAGCGGCAACCTGTCCTATTCGGTGCAGAAGCAGAGTGGCGGAGGAACCGGCAAGACCATTGGCTGGAGTCATATGCAGAGTTTCAGCAACTCCACCAACCTGACCGTCAACGGACAATACTCGACCAACACCTCGATCCTTACCCGGAATGCGATCGACCCGCGCCTGACCACCCAGCAGATCTACAGCGCGGCCAACTTCACCAAGCGGTTTGCCTGGGGCACCGTGAACGTCGGTTTGACTGGGTCCCAGAACATCAACGACGGCAGCGCCCGGCTCAGCGCCCCGACCCTCACGGTCAGCCCGAAGCCGATCGACATCGGCCGGAGCCTCACCTGGTCGCCCGGGCTCTCGTTCACCAACGAGAACAACTTCAAGACTGCGAACGGCTTCCTCTTTGTTCCCGGGGCTCCCGGGCAGGTGGACAGTATCAAGCTTCTGGGACACACCAGGGTCTCCACGATGTCGCTGCAAACTCCGCTTCGAATCGGATCGTTCAACTGGTCCAACTCCATTCAGGTCGTGGATAACGATTCGACCGGCCGCTACCGTACCAATGTCACGATCCCGAACCTCGACACCCCGGACCCCAACGATTCCATCACGGTGAGCCGGTTCCGGAACGGGGGCTTCGCAACGGCGATCGACTGGGTGACCGGGATCAACCTTCCTATTCTCTTCGGGTCCACCTGGAAGCTGGCGCCCAACGTCAGCGTAGCCAATTCGGGGCCGGGCCCCTTCGCGGTCCGCAATGCGCTGACCGGCGGAAATTTCGTGTACCAGGGCAAGCGGCTCTCCTTTGGTGTCTCGATTGCTCCGACCTTCTTCGCGTTCTTCGGCGGCATCGGCGGGATCTCACGAATTCGGCACAGCATCTCGCCGGGCCTGTCATGGACCTACTCCCCACCGGGCACAATTTCGGCCGATTACGCCCGGGCCATCGGCCAGCCGAACCTGCGGAAGACCATCGCTTCTCAGAGCATCCAGCTCACCCTGAGCCAGAATTTCGAGGCCAAGGGGCGCCCGGCCGCCAACGACACCACCGGAGCGAACGCGCGCAAGTTCCGGCTGCTGAGCATCAGCACCAGCCCGGTCGCCTTCGATATCGAGAAGTCGAAGCAGCCGGGTCAGACCGGGTGGACCACCCAGAATCTCCAGAACACGCTCGCCAGCGACCTTTTGCCCGGCTTCAGCTTTTCCGTTTCCCACAACCTGTGGGACGGACAGGTGGGGCTCAAGCGTTCGAAGTTCAAACCGTTTCTCGAAAGCGTGAACGCGGGGTTTTCGATCACCGGGCGTACCTTTCAGCAGATCGGATCGCTCTTGGGCCTGGTGAAGCGACCGGGCGAGGAAACCGCCGACCAGCGGCAGCCGCTGTTGGGCGTCGGGGGTGTCCCACTCCCGGGAGACTTTCGGCGCAACCTGAGCCTCAATCCGAATCAGATGTTTTCGCGGGGAGGGCGCTCCTTCCAGTCCAGTGTCACGATCGACATCTCGCGAACCCGGCCCCAATTCGACCCGGCCGGCGTCCGGCAGCCGACGAGCAACCGGAGCAGCGTCGGTCTCAATACCACCTTCAGCCCGACCCGATTCTGGGGCGTGAGCTGGTCCACCCAGTACAACGTGACGGACGGAAAGTTCGAGTCCCAGTCGATCCAGCTGAGCCGGGACCTCCACGAATGGCGCGCGGCGTTTAATTTCCAGAAGAACCCCAACGGCAACTTCCAGTTCTTCTTCTCGGTGTTCCTGAGCGACTTCACCGCCATCAAGTTCGACTATAACCAGACCACCATCCGTCCCTGAGTGTCCCCGGGAGCGGACAGTGCATTCCCGGGTCACTTCTGTAACTGCTGATCCTCCAAGACGTTATGGGCT
>JAYUAL010000110.1:0-5527 GCA_043741355.1 Gemmatimonadales bacterium
CGGGCCTCGGCGACGGCGCGGGGCACTCCGGCGTCTTCCGCCGCGATCAGATCCACGATCTCGAGCGGACCCGCCGCATCGATGTTGGCCGTGTTTGGATTCCGGCGCTCGGTCAAGCGGAGCGGTGAGGGATCGCTCACGCGATCTCGGACTGGCGGCTGCACTGGGGCATGGTTCCCGGTAAATTACCCACCTATCCGTTCTCCAGTCGAGGTCTCCGTGGTTCGTCGGCTCCCGACCCTCTGGTCGCTGCTCGTCCTGGGAACAGCCTCACCGCTTACCGCCCAAACATCCGGCATCCCGGATTCCTGGCCATTTCTGGGCAAGTCCCGGGTAACCGAGGCGGAGCGCGCGATGGTCGTATCGGGGAATCCCATCGCGAGCGAGATCGGGCGCGACGTGCTGAAGCGCGGGGGCAACGCGATCGACGCGGCTGTGGCGGTCGCATTCGCGCTCGCGGTGACCCACCCGGAGGCGGGCAATATCGGCGGCGGCGGATTCCTGCTCTACCGGCGTGGGTCGGGACGAGTCAGCGCGCTGGATTTCCGCGAAGTGGCGCCGCGGGCCGCCACTGCGACGATGTACGTCGGCGCCAACGCCAAGACCAATGGAAAGAGTCATACCGGTCCGCTCGCGTCCGGTGTGCCCGGGAGCGTGGCGGGGCTGGCCGAAGCGCACCGGCGGTTCGGAACCCTGCCCTGGAAGTCATTGGTGGAGCCGTCGGTGAGGCTGGCGCGAGACGGATTCCTGGTCGACGAATATCGCAGCCGCTCGATCGGAAGAGATTCGAGCCGGTTGATCGAATTCCCGGCCAGCGCCGCGCAGTTCATGCCGGGCGGCGCCCCACCCCCGATTGGCTCGACCTTCAAGCAGCCCGATCTGGCGCGGACTCTCGCCGCCATTCGCAATCGCGGCGCCGCCGGATTCTACCGGGGATGGGTGGCGGATTCGCTGGTCGCGGAGATAGCCCGTGGCGGCGGGATCATCTCCCGGGCGGATCTCCGAAATTACCAGGCCGTCTGGAGGATGCCGCTCCGGCTCAGCTACCGCGGCTACACCCTGTACGGCATGCCCCCGGTATCGTCCGGCGGGGTCACGCTCGGGATGATCCTCAACGTGATGGAAGGCTACCGGCCGATGCCGCCGTTCGGGTCGGCGGCCCTGCTGCACCGCGAGGCGGAGGCAATGCGGCGCGCCTACCTCATGCGGAACTCGAAGCTCGGCGATCCGGCGTTTGTCTCTAATCCCGTGGCACACCTCGTGAGCAAACAGTTCGGCAAGAAGCTCCGGTCCCTGATAGATACGACCCGGGCAACTCCGACCCGGGAGGCGGTCGACCAGCTTCACGAGGGCTCGTCGACCACCCACTTCTCGATCGTTGACGCCTCGGGTAATGCCGTGAGCTTCACCACCACGATCAACAGCCTCTACGGCAACGCCGTGACGGTGCGGGGCGCCGGGTTCCTGCTGAACGATGAGATGGACGACTTCACCACCGTACCCGGGTCCTCTAACCAGTGGGGCTCGGTGGACGGGCGGGCCAACATGATCGTGCCCGGCAAGCGGCCTCTGTCATCGATGGCCCCCACGATCGTACTCGACCCCAGGGGCCGCCTGTTCCTGGTGCTGGGCTCGCCGGGGGGAACCACCATCATCACCACCGTGTATCACACCATGTCCAATGTCATCGATCACGGCATGACGCTCGCAGATGCGGTGGCCGCTCCGCGCATGTTCCACCAGGCCCGCCCCGATTCGATCCAGCTCGAACGCGAATCGCCGCACCCGGCGGGGGTACCGGAAGCGACCGTGGCCGAGCTGATGAGGCTCGGCCACCTGATTCGCTTCCGAAGTTACATGGGCGACGTGGAGGCGATTATTCGCACCGCCTCGGGATGGCAGGGCGTGAGCGACCCCCGCCGGGGCGGGGGCGGCGCGGGCTACTAGTTCGCCGTGAAGGTCGAGCGAAGCGCCAGCCTGATAATCGCGCCCACCGGAATCACCACGTCACGGTCGGCCGTTTCCACGGCCACAGCCCCGCCCGCTGCTCCGCCGACCACGCCGCCGATGACTGCACCGGTCCCGCCTCCGATCACCTTGCCGAGGATGGCCCCCGCCACAGCGCCCCCACCCACTTTGGCCGCTTCGCTGGTGCCCACGCCCCGACCCTTGAGCGTATGCTCGACGTAGGTGACGTCCGCATCGATCGGCACCGACCGGCCATTCATCATCACGCTGGTGGCCCGGAGAGTGATGGTCCCGTCCTTCTGGCTCTTGTTCTCCGCCGGCTTGAGCGCCACGATCGAGAATGTGACTTCGGAGCCGGCGGGAATCACCACCGTGCCGCTGCTGCTGGTGACCGCCTGATCAACCGTGGCGGTGAACGTCTCGCCGGCCTTGTTGCTGCGTGACGTGAGCGCCCTGGTCGATCGCGTCTCCACCACCGTGCCGGTACTGAGGCTGTACACCACCGGCGCGACCGCAGGCGGCGCGGGGGCCGGGGCCGGGCTCGGGCTCGGAGCGGGGGGCGGCGCCGGAGCGGGCCGCGGGGCCGGCGTCCGCCTCGGCGGCACGACCCGGGGAGGAGTCGCCTGCGGGAGATACACGGTGTCCACCTTGTTGCCGCTACCGGTCGGCGCGTCGTTCAGCGCCAGCATGCTGTCCGGCGTGGTGAGCTGGATGTCGCGGGCCGCGCTATCCGCCGCGAACTGGTCGTTCTTCTTCCCGCCGCATGCCGCCACGACCGACGCGCCGATCAGCGCGATGTAGAGCTTCCTCATAAGATCTCCTTGCCGATTTCTGTGGCGAATGGACCCGAGCCACGCTCGCACGTACAGGCAGGAGACGGCGGAGCCCGGTGTAGTTGCACATCTTGAACTGGACTATGTTGGCCTCAGTCTGCGACTTGCAAGCGCTCAGGGGGACCGATTTCGGGTCGTACGGGGAGCCTAGAGCCACTTCCGGAGGAAGTCCGGAGTGAGGCCCTGCAGCCACCCCGCCATGCGGGTGAATTGGCCGGTGACCAACAACACGCCGACCACGATCAGCAGCACCCCGCTGACCCGCTGAACCCAGGGCAGATAGCGCCGGAACCGCTGGAACCACCCCAGGAACGACTCCGCCGCGTACGCGGCAATGAGGAACGGCACCGCCAGCCCCAGCGAGTAGGCGCCGAGCAGCACCATGCCCTTCCCCAGGCTCGCCTCGGTCGCGGCCAGGCCCAGAATCGCGCCCAGGATCGGCCCGATGCAGGGCGTCCACCCCGCCGCGAACGTCATCCCCACCAGCACCGTGCCCAGGTACCCCAGCGGCTTCCGATCGAGGTGGAGCCGCGCGTCCTGATCGAGGAACGCCAACTTGATGACGCCCAGGCAGTAGAGTCCGAACAGGATGATCAGCACCCCGCCAATCCGCTGGAACCAGACCTGGTAGTACTTGAGCAGGCGGCCGAGCTCGGTCGCGGCAGCCCCGAACAGCATGAAGATCAGGGTGAACCCAAGCACGAACAGCAGGGCGTGAATCATCGCGATCCGCCGGCGGTCCGCCATCTCGTTGAACGTGAAGCCGGTGATGAAGCCCAGGTAGGACGGAACCAGCGGCAGCACGCAGGGCGAGAGGAAACTGAGCAGCCCGCCGGCAAAGGCCACGAGAACGCTCAGATTCGGCGTATCGCTCATCGGAGTTCGGGTCCGGTCCCGAGTGGTTCAAGGTCGCGCCCGCGGCACGCGGTGCAGATTCCATGTACGTCCACCCGGTGGCGACGATAGAGAAAATGGTGTTCGTCGGCCGTCATCCGGAGCATCCGTTCGAGGCGATCGTTGGCGAATTCCACCACCAGGCCGCAGCGCTGGCAGAACAGATGATCGTGCGCCGGCGCCGCCGCCACCGGCTCGTAGCGCTTGAAACCTTCGCCGAAATCGTGCTCCCGCACCAGGCCGCTCCGCACCAGCAGCTCCAGGGTGCGATAGAGCGTGGCGGTACCGACCTGGGCCCCGGCTGCCCGGAGCCGGCGTTCCAGATCTTCGACCGAGGGGTGATCGCCGGAATGAAAGATTTCCCCGGCGACCGCCAGCCGCTGCCGGGTGACCGGGAGTCGGCGCTCCCCCAGATGCCGGCGAAAGCGCTCGAGCAGTACCCCGGCCTCATCCCGCGACAGCGATGGCATCGTCTTCGGGCGGAAACCACGCGACGGTTTCGACCGGCAGTGGCGGTTCCTCTTCGTCGGAGCGCTTCGGCACCAGAGCCAGCAGCTCGTCCAGCGCGGGGAGCGGCCCGCTGCCGACTTCGTCCAGCCCCCACTCGAATGCGCCGCGCTTCTTGCCTTTCACCGTGAGGGTGAAACGCGCGGTGTAGATCCGGCGGCGCTGGCCGTCGACCCGGGAGAGAATCGCGGTACCGAAGTCGCGCCCTTCGTGCCGGACCACGCGGAAGGCCCAGATGCGGTCGATCTCGGCGGACGGCACCGCGGCCTTGAGCTCCGCGGCGAGCCTGGTCCATCCCGGCCCGGTTCCGGGCCCATTGGGCGCTTCGGTCATGACGGGCGGCATTTTTCCACGTAGGACCGGAGCACGTGCATGAAATCCTGGGCATTGGTCACGACGCCATACGCCTGATGGGTCCCGCGATCCTTCAATTTACTCACCACGAACTCGGTCTGGTCGACGCAGATGGTCATCAAGGGCTCGGGGCTTCCCCGGTGATTGTGAAACGACGGCAGCATGTTCCCGACCGCGATGGCGTGGAGGGCGGTCGCGATGAACACGGCACCGGTTGCCCGCACGGTGTGATCCCGCATGGCGGTCTGCGCTTCGAGGGAATCGGAGATCACGCCCGGCAGGGGTCCGTCGTCGCGAATCGATCCGGCCAGCACATAGGGAATGCGCTGCGTCACCAGGGTCCGCATGATCCCGCTGGCGATCAGGCCGGACTCCACCGCCCGCTCGATCGATCCCGCGGCGCGCACCCGGTTGATCGCGCGCATGTGCAGTCCGTGGCCGGCCGCGGCCGCCTGTCCGGTGTTGGTCATGCCCAGCGTGGTGCCGAAGATCGCGGCCTCGATATCGTGCACGGCGACGGCGTTGCCGATCAGGACTGCCTGCACGTAGCCATTCCGGATGAACCACTCGAAATCCGCACGGGCCCTGGAGTGCACCAGCGCCGGCCCCACGACCCACACCAGGTAGCCGCCCTCCCGGCGCTCGCACTCCACCCGCTCCGCCATCTCTTCGTAATTGACCGGGCGCTCGCGGCTCACCTCGGTCGACATGAACCGGAATTCGTTGGGCTTGGAGCCGGTGCCGAGGAAGCCCTCGGCGTACACTACAATGCCTTCGGAGCCGTCCTCCGCCAGTCCGATCGCCACCGGCTCGCCCCGGGCCACCAGGCGGGGCTCGACCACCTCGAGGCTCGAGCCTCTCCGAACGATCGTGCCATCCATTCGGGGCCGTCCCGGCATCTGCCAGGAGCCGTTGACCCGCACATAGGTGGGAAGATTCGAGGTCGAGAAGAATCCCTCCGGCAGGACTCC
>JAYUAL010000111.1:0-2299 GCA_043741355.1 Gemmatimonadales bacterium
GGCGGTACCGGCAACGCCGTGCTGTTCCGGCTTCTGACCGGCGGGGACACCCTCGCGGTCGCGGGTATTCATCTCGAGACGCCTCGCAAAGGACTCGAATCGCTCCGCTACGCAGGGAACGCCAGCCGCATGCCGGTCAACATTCTGATCCGCGAGGTCGGTGCACGCCGGGTGAGCCGCTGGATCCGGAAGGAAGCGGGAAACCCCATCATCGCCGGCGACTTCAATATGCCCGTGGAAAGCAGGATCTACCGCGAGTATTTCGGCGACTGCACCAACGCCTTCTCCACCATCGGAACCGGCTTCGGATATACCCGCGTACTGCGCCGCTTCTCGGCGCGCATCGACCACATCGTGACCTGTGGCGGCTGGCGTCCGATCCATATCGAGATCGGCCCCGACATCGGCTCCGACCACCGGCCTGTCATCGTCGACCTGGCCCGCACCCGCTAGCCGGAAGGAAAAACCACCGTGATCCGCTTCACGTCGCTTCTGCTTCTGACCGGTTTCGCCACCTCGGCCCAGGCCCAAACACGCGCGCGCGACCTCGGCATTCCCCAGAACGGGGTGCCCGGACCGCTCAACTCGATCACCGACGTAGCCGGTGTCGAGGTCGGGATGGTCACCCTGATCCGGGGCGAGGGGAAGATGACCGTCGGCAAGGGCCCGGTTCGCACCGGGGTCACCGCGATCCTGCCGCGGGGCAAGAGCTCCGGCATCCCGGTCTTTGCCGGGTGGTTCACGCTCAACGGCAACGGCGAGATGACTGGCACGACCTGGATCGACGAGTCGGGCTGGCTCGGCGGGCCGGTGATGATCACCAACACCTCCTCGATCGGCGCGGTCCACCACGGCACCATCCAATGGACCGTGAAGCACCATCAGGATTGGGACTGGTCGTTGCCGGTCGTGGCCGAAACGTGGGACGGCGGACTCAACGACATCTCGGGACAGCACGTCACTCCCGAGCATGCCATGATGGCAATCGACTCGGCCCGAGCCGGCGCGGTCCCGGAAGGTAACGTCGGGGGCGGCACCGGGATGGTGTGCAACGAGTTCAAAGGCGGCACCGGGACCTCGAGCCGGCGGATCACGATCGGCGGGAGGAATTTCACCGTCGGCGTGCTGGTGCAGTGCAACTACGGCCGGCGGGCCCGGTTCGAGGTGGCCGGCGTGCCGGTGGGACGGGAGATTCCCGACCTGCTGCCCTGCAAGGTGCCCTTGGCCGAGGGGACCTACGGCGAGCCAGGTCGAGAGGCCGAGCGCTGCGGCGCGCCGGGAAAGAGCGGCGAGGAACAGGGCTCGATAATCGTGGTAGTGGCCACGGATGTGCCACTGCTCCCTTCCCAGCTCAAGCGGGTGGCCCGGCGCGCCTCGCTCGGCATCGGGAGGATGGGCGGGATCGGCGGCAATTCTTCAGGCGACATCTTCATCGCCTTCTCGACCGCCAACGCCGCCGCGGCACCGGACACCGGGCTGGTGACCGCCACGTTCATCCCCAACAACCTCATCAACCCGGTCTTCGAGGCCACGGTGGACGCGACCTCGGAGGCCATCCTCAACGCGATGCTCGCCGCCGACACGATGACCGGCGCCGACGGCTACCGGGTGTATGCACTGCCGCACGACCGACTGCTGGCCGCGCTCCGGAAGTACGGGAGGGCCAAGTGAGAGGGGGCAGGATTCAGGATTCGGGAGTCCGGGGGTGGTTGGCCTGCCTGATTGCTCTGGCGGGATGCTCGCATAACCCGCAGCCGTCCGCCGCTCCCGCGGCGCAGGGTGACGGCGCTATCCACGTCACCCTGCTCCACATCAACGACGTCTACGAGATCACCCCGGTCGAGGCGGGCCATTCCGGGGGACTCGCGCGGGTGGCCACCGTGCTGGCCCGGCTCCGGCAGGAGAATCCCGCCACGCGAATGCTGCTGGGTGGCGATTTCGTCTCCCCCTCCGCCATCGGCACGGCGCGGGTCAACGGCGAGCGGCTGGCTGGCCGGCAGATGGTCGCGGTACTCAACGCCGCGGGGCTCGATGTCGCCACGCTGGGCAATCACGAGTTCGACATCTCCGAGGCCCAGTTGGGCCGGCGGATACAGGAGTCACACTTCGCCTACGTCCTGAGCAACGTGACCGACTCCATCGGCCGGCCGCTCCTGGGCATCCCTCGCCACCTCATCATGCGACTCACCGATGCGCGGGGCCGCGTGGCCCGCCTTGGCCTCGTGGGCGCGACGGTGGACCAGGTGCACCGCCCCAACCTGCGCTACCTGCCGGCGGTGGACGCGATCCGCCGGGAGAT